>JACQEW010000136.1 GCA_016200365.1 Nitrospinota bacterium | reverse complement strand
GAGATAGATACACTGTCTTTTTGAATTTGCTGGGTCTCAATTTTTTTAACAGAGGCAAGCCTCTCTTTAAACTTCAATTGCTGGCTGTAGGCTGTGATGATATTTTGTACACTGCTGATAGTTGGCATAAAGGAAATTATAAAACCGCAGAGGAGCGGAGACGCAGAGAAAAAAACTTTTAATGTTTCATTGTTTCATTGCTCCATTGTTTAAAAACAATAAAACCATGAAGCCATGAAGCAATTGCTCCTCTGTGCCTCTGCGTCTCTGCGGTGAAATTAAGTTTTTGTTCTTATAAATTTAGGGGTATAGATACCCTTTTCTGAATATCCCCGCGCTATTTGCCTCCCTTTATCCAACACCTTTATTTCATTGGATAGGCTGGTCATGTTATTTGCTATTATCCCTCTGCATTCATTTTCTATTTCAACAGTTTCACTCAATATTGATTCTATCTTTTTTGTTAGAGCCTTTATTTGACTCCCGACTCCTGACTCCCGACTCCTGACTTCTAAGTTAATATTTTTATCAATCTCCTTTACCTTATCAATCAATATATCCTTCTCTTTAATTATTCCCTCTATAGTATTCTCTCTGCCGTTTATCAAGGCATCTCTTTGTCTTCTGGTTAAAGAAAGTATAGCTTCATAACAATTTAATTCTTCTTTGAGATAATTAATCATACTTTAGTTCATGTATAAGAAATTATAAAAATTTACCACAGAGGCACGGAGACACAGAGAAAAACAATAAGGAGAAATGGGGAAAGAAAGAGAAAGGGAGAATGCAAAAACAAAAACTTAATAATCCACAGATTACACAGATGGACACAGATTTTTTAAAATATTATTAATTTTAATCTGTGCTAATCTGCGAAATCTGTGGATATATATTTTTATTTCTTTTTCCCCTTTTCTCCATTTTCTCCCTTTCTCCTTAATCTTTTTGTCTTTCTCTGTGCCTTTGTGTCTCTGTGGCTAAATTCAGGTTTTTGTTCTCTATGCGACCTTTGACAGCACGGTTGTCTTTGACTTACCTTCTATTTTTGTCTGAGTTATTGTTTGTTTGTCCTTTAAAAAATCCCTTACAACATTTTGATTTTGTATGTAATAGTTTATCACATCCTTCCTGAATTTTATAGTTCCTGTTTTTGGATTAAGGGCAGAATCCATCTGCCTTGTGAGCCTTGCAGTTACGCTGTCACTGACTCCCGATAATATTTTATATGTGCCGTCAATATTATTTTTTAATGACTCCGTAAGCCTGTCTTCATTAATTTTCAGGGTATCATTTTCAATGGATGTTATACCTACTTCATCGAGACTTGCAAATATTGAATTTTCGCCTTTAGAAGGGAGTCCTGTGAGCTGCTCCTTTAAATTGAGCAGGAGATTTGTCAGGGAAAGCTGATTAGAATTTCTCCTCTCGCTTTTATCCTTCTCTATGCCTATTTCAGATATGCGATTGTTTCCATCATCGGACTGTATTTCATTATAGGCATTATCAACCATATCTTTTCTTATATTCTGAACCGCCTCATCTTTATTCAGCATCCTGTCCGATGCAATCTGGTCGTTTATAAATTTTAATGTCCTGTTAAAGCTATCAACAAAGCCTTTTATATTATTCAAAGGCACATTAATGTCCGATGATATAGTAACAGTTATATCCGAGTCCGACTCTTTTTTAATATTTATGGTTGTATCAGGGATAATATCGCTGACGGCATTTGTATTTCTTTCGTATTTTGTTCCGTTTATGCTTATTACAGCCTTTTGAGGCTCTTTATTGAGATTTTCTCCAGACGATAAAAGCTGCTGCTCCTTTTGCACAGAGACGCCCCGTCCGTCCAATTGAAAAAAACCGAGTGAGAGGAGTATTCCATTCGTATCTGTCATACTTATCTTTTTATCACCCTGAAGTGTAGCCGTAAGCATAAGCCTGTTTCTTTCTATTGACGCCGTAACATTTATCTGGCTGCTGCCGCCGTCCAGTTTTTCATTATTATTAATGTCCTCGCTTGAATCGAGCTTCCCGTTTGAATTTATATCCTCGAATATTGATACCGAGCCCATGTAGACACCGCCTGACTTTACCCCTTTAACAAAAAAGCTGTCTATGGCTCCATTTTTATTCAAATCTTCTGCTAAATCTAATTTCCCATTTTTATTTATATCCTCACCCCAATTTATCTTATCTTTTATATCATTAAGGGAATCAGATGCAGTTACGGATATTGTATATCCGTTTATAGTAAAACTTCCCGACAGGGAGAGCGATTTATGAGGGTCGGAGAATTCATCGGATGCAATCCGATGTCCTGCTGCCGGCTGGTGCACCTTCATTTGATATATTCCATCAGGACTTCCAAAGCCTATGCGAATATCTGCTATATCGCTATTTGACGAGACACCTTTATGGATATTAAAGCTCTCTTTGTTTGATAGGGATTGAGAGCTGGCGCCGAGATACGAGAGATTTTTAGACAGGTCATCAAAGCTCGAATCCTTGAGATTGAGAAACCTTGACCCAAAATTAATTTTGTCAAGAATTGGTGAATTGTTGGGTATTTTTTCCAATTCTTTCAAGGTATCTTTTGCCTTTACTGCCGAGCTTGCACTGTCAATAAGAACTACACCGGGGACATCTCTCTTCATGAACCAAAAAGAGCCGGCAACAACATCGCTCATACCGTGCCCCTGATAATTCAGATATGATGAGACCGTGTTTATCATTTTGGTGAAAGGGTCATGGGTCAAGGCGAGATTCTTCGCTATCGCTCAGAATGACATTGCTTGACCCTTGCCACTTGACCCTTGACCCTTCTTTCTACGCTACCTTATCTAACCTTGCTCCTTTAGCAGTCATCTTTGATGCACTTGCCTTTGACACTTGATCAGCGCCCTTTGGCTTCTCAGAAGCAGCAGTCAACTTCTGAACCGATTCGCTCTGCCTCTTTTCTATCCTCTTTGTCTGCTTCTTCTGCATCTGACTTGCCTGATCCTTTTGCTCACCCTTCATTGCCTGAGCTCCCTTGCTTGATGCGGCTCCAGTCAAGGAAGCCACTCCACCTGCCATATTTATCACCTCCTTTTTTGACTCAAGAAATCAATATCTATGCCGATATTGCCTATAGAATTGATTCATGAGCAGCATTTAATATGAATAAAAAAACTCCTTATCTTTAGTATCGGCAAAAAACAAAATAACTTTAATTTTATTTAGGGTGGGTTATAGTAACGGCAATAAATAACTTGCCGTAGGGCAGGGCTTTAGCCCTGCATAAACAGGCAAGCCTAAAGGCTTGCCCTACAAGTTATTTATTGCCTTCAGTATAGTCACCCTGAACTTGATTCAGGATGATATTAGGAGATTTGAAATCCCATTTTATTGTAAAGTTTTATAATCCATATACCGATAGACAAGATGTAATGAGTATGATATCTTAAAAAAAGGAGGTGATTTAAATGAGAGTCGGTGGAGTTGGGTCGCATATACCAAGGATTCATCCCAGTCGTGTAAGACGGCCGGGCAAAAGATGAAGGTTGTATAATTTCAGTAGTGTTAGGGTTTTTGAATAATAACCCCCTAACTGTATGTAACTTATAGAGGAGGTACCACAATGCACAAGATTGATGGAGTGTCGTTGGCAAATGCAGCACAGTCCCAGAATGTAAAGAAACCCTTGAAAGCCATGCCGAATGTAAATGCGGCAGCAGTTAAAGATACTGATGGAGATAATGATGTGGAGTCTAAAGAGTCTGCATCATCCCAGAAATCTGAAAGTACCAAAGGGGGGGTCTCAACCCTGATAGATGTAAAGGCTTAAAAAACACATTTCCTTTACAAAAGGTTATTTAACCTGCCATCATTAATTTGAGGGCAGGTTAAACTATCTATTCAACCTTTTCCCATATTCCCTTTTCCTTTGACAAAAATATACCTGCCAATCTTAAATTATTTTCCAAGCATATTTTTAAGACCGTTTCTTTATCGCTGCTCTCGAATTCCAATCCCATGCCGCATTCGGATGTGATATTGCGGGGCTTTATGACGGTTTTAAAGGCGATGCCGCCTGCCTGTAAAAATTTTTCCGCCCTTAATGTCTCGTGTGTGCTTATAAATAAGACAATATTTTTCATAAGATAAAGAATACAGGATTCAGAATCCAGAATCCAGAGGTTTTGTTCATCTATAGAAATTATAAACGCAAAGCCACCAAGATTAAAACAAAGACTCAAAGTCTATTTGCATTTTTTTTGCAACTTTCTTCTCTTCTTTGCGTCTTTGCGTTAAAAATCAGGTTTTTGTTTCTGATTTTTCCTATTTATAGGCAAATTTTTCTTTTTTTTGCCGCAATAATAAACCTTCACCATGACAACATATTGTAATTAAAGGAGTTATAAATATAAAGAATTTTGGCATGGCATTTGCTTTTATAGTCAGCGAAAGGAGTTTTTATGGAAACAGCTTTTTTAGCAGCAGATTTGCTCTCGCAGTTACAGACTATATCGCAGTCTTCTACGCCAAATGGCAATTCAGATGTAGAAGTCGGAGAAAATGATTTTCCCGTCTATTTTAACGAAGCAATGAACAGGGAAATTGCCGACAAACCCGACAGCCCTCTCAAAGATAACCTGCCAAGCGAAGTTTACAGTACAGAAGGTTATTCTGAAGATACTTCATCTAAAGATTTAGGTATTCAATTGCAGGCTGTTGTTAATGAAAGTAATATCATGGAGGTAAATGATACGGTTATAACCGAAATGAATGCCGCAATTTTTCTCTCGATACAGGGATTCAGCAGTAGGGATATTGAGACAGCATTGCAGTCAGCGGGTGAGGCAAATTCATCCTCTGATATTAAGGCAGTGGATTTTCTTAAAAATTTAGGGCTTAGTGAAGACGCTGCAAAAGAGATGGTGGCTCAGGTAATCGCCCAGGTTAACTCTGTATTTAATTCCGGGCAGATAGAAAAAATAAATAGTGAAAACAGTATTACGCCGCTCTTAAAGCTCTCACAGAATTATAATGAGATTGTAAACAATATTAAACAGATTGCCTCCGATGAGCCGCAGCAGAAGACCATATCTTCCGTAGAAAAGGCTTTTTCGGAGCCTGTTTTTGAGCCTTTGCAAAAGGGAGATACAGTTAATCCGCTTCGCATACAGCAGACAGATTCAGGGGCATTGGATACTTTAAAGGAGATTAAAGATATTATTTCAAAAGACTATCTTCCCCCTGTGAAGTTTTCAGCAGGAGAGGTAAAAACAGCCAAATTATCCGATAAGAGCGGTAATATTGCT
Organism: Nitrospinota bacterium; assembly: GCA_016200365.1. GTDB lineage: Bacteria > Nitrospinota > Nitrospinia > UBA9942 > UBA9942 > JACQEW01. Next base: position 10,889 of record JACQEW010000136.1, on the reverse strand, counting down.
CCATTTGATGGCTCAGGGTTTGATGGAGAATCCATAGATTCTCTTCCTACGGTGAAAATTTCGACAGGAGAGTTAAAAACAACCAAATTATCCGATAAGAGCGGTAATATTGCTCCATTATTATCTGCGATGTCCCATAAGGAAGGAAAGGAGCAAAATATAGATTCTGACCTCTCAGGCGGCGATAATTTTTCTTTGGGTGCAAAAGAATATACAGTTTTAAAACAGGGCGATTCTACAGGTAAGGCAGGAGCGGAAAATATTGCCCAATCTCAGAAAACGATTATTGATAAGACTGTTATAAATCAGATTGTTGAAAAGGCTGCTATTTTTATACGGGGTGAAAAAAATGAGATAAAGATACATCTTGAGCCGCCTTCACTCGGCTCGGTTCATATAAAGGTCAGCATGGAATCTCATAATATGAAGGCTACAATGGTGACAGATACCCCAGCCGTTAAGGAAGTTATTGAATCTAATCTTGGCGATCTCAAACGATCTTTATCTGATGCCGGTATTAAAGTAGACCAGTTTTCTGTTTTGGTAGGGAGTGGATATGACTATAAAAATGGGGGACATGACTTAATTCATCAGATGGAGAAGGCTGATGTATCGGAGCATGAGTCAGTAAATGCAAACGATAAAAAAATAGATGCCGCGGGAAATATAAATAGTCAGAATATAATTAATATTTTTATTTAACTAAAATAAGTGTGAGTGAAAGTGAAGAGTGTAAGTGAAAAGAAAGACAATTCATTTACCTTAACACTTGCACTTACACTGAGTTTATGGGAGGTGAAAAAATGCAGGTTTTAAATTCTCAGTTTGTATATTCAAAAGGCTCTGACAGCGCTAATGGCTCAAAAAACAATAAAGCCCTTGGAAAAGATGCCTTTCTTACAATGCTTGTGGCGCAGATGAAAAATCAGGATCCAATGAAACCGATGGATAATACCGAGTTTACTGCCCAGCTCGCACAGTTCAGCTCTTTAGAGCAGATGTTTAATGTAAATGAAAACCTTAAGAATATTCAGATGACCCAGTCCTCTCTCAATAACACGCAGTCGGTTAGCATAATAGGTAAAGTGATAAAGGCTGAAGGAAACAGTGTTAAGCTTTCCGCAGGCACACCTGTGGATATAAATTATAAGCTTTCATCGGCAGCAAAGGATGTGAAGATAAACATCTATGACTCAAGAGGAGAATTGGTCAGGGCGGTTTCTACATCCTCTCAGGATGCAGGAGAGTATTCTTTTGTCTGGGATGGAAAGGATGGCAGCGGTAATTCCTTATCAGATGGAACCTATTCTTTTATGGTTTCGGCAAAGGATCCTGCAGGAACGGATGTATCTGTTACCCCTCTTATAAAAGGTCAGGTGACAGGGGTATCGTTTGATAACGGCAATACCCTTCTCTCCGTAGGAGGACAAAGGGTTTCACTGGGGAGTGTAATCGAAGTAAACAGCATGAATTAAGCAACCATGAAGGGTTGCCCTACAGGATATTGTAGGGCAAGGCTTTAGCCTTGCAGAATAAAATTGTCAATTTTAATAAAAGGAGGTAATATATGTCATTATCAAGCTCGTTGTTTTCAGGTGTAAGCGGTCTTATGAGCTATGGGCAGGCGATGGATGTCATCGGCGATAATATTGCAAATGTGAATACAGTGGGGTTTAAAGGGAGTAAGTCGGTCTTTGCAGATATTCTCTCGCACAGCGTTTCAAACGGCTCTGCAACTCTCCAGATTGGCAGGGGCTCGATGCTGCAAAATGTAAACTTAAGCTTCGCCCAGGGTTCTTTTGAAACAACAGGAAATGCAACCGATATGGCAGTTCAGGGGACAGGATTTTTTATTGTAAATCAGGGTACCGAAAGGTATTATACGAGGGCAGGACAGTTTACATTAAACAGCGCCAGCAAGCTTGCTAATCCTAATGGACTTGTAGTTCAGGGTTATCAATTGGATACCAACGGAGTGGCTAGAGGCTCGCTGGGGGATATAGATTTATCAGGGGTTCAGTCTCAGCCAAAGGCATCTACATACTTCAGACTCGGGTCAAACCTGAACGCCAATGCCAGCAGCGGAACAGTATTTCAATCGGCTGTCAATTTATACAGCTCATTAGGGCAGTTGGTTACCCTGACTATTTCCTTTACAAAACAGACAGGAAATAACTGGAACTATTCTATGGCTGCAACGACAACAGGCGCTGCATCAGGGTCTATTACGGTTACTGGAGGGACAGGAACTGTTGGTTTTAGCACCAGCGGGCAGCTTACATCACCGACCACCAATCCGGCTATTACCATAACGGGTGTCAGCGGCGCCAGCCCTATAAGCGTAACATGGAATCTTATAAATAGCTCTACCGGGAGCACCTATGGAGATATGACAGGTTATGCTGCTAATTCAGTTACAAATTCTCTTTCTCAGGACGGTTATGCTACAGGCACATTGAAGGCTCTCTCTGTTGATCAGGATGGTATAGTATCAGGACTGTTCAGCAATGGACAGACACAGAAACTGCGGCAGATAGGTCTGTCAAATTTTTCAAGTCCATGGGGATTAACAAGAACAGGTAACAGTCTTTTTGCCGAATCGGCGACATCAGGACAGCCTGTTCTCGGTCTTGCCAGGGCAGGTGGTTTCGGAAGTATAGCGGGCAGTTCTCTGGAGCAGTCAAACATTGACCTTGGCACAGAGTTTGTTACTATGATTCAGACACAGAGGGGATACCAGGCAAATTCGAGGATAATTACAACAGCGGATGAGATGATGACCGAGGCAGTGAATTTAAAGAGATAGCAAAAAGACAGTAGGCAGTAAGCAGTAAGCAATAAAAGCAGTAAGCAAGGTGACTATTGCCTACTGCCTATTGCCTACTGCTTACTATTTGTTAAATGGTAGATCAGGAAAGACTAAAAGAGGTTAAGAATGCTACAATAAATTTATTTACAGGTTTATGGCAGAGTAATTTCAATAAAAACAGAGGAGATATAGCACGCAGTCCGGGAGTTTTTGCCCTTAAAGACAGATTTAAAGATGTGCCGTGTATAATTGTAGGGGCAGGACCATCTCTCGATAAAAATATAAAATACCTTTATGCAGCGAGGGAGAGGTCGCTGATAATATCCTGTGATGCTGCCCTGAAAACCCTCCTCCACCATTCAATTATTCCTTCCCTTGTAGTAAATCTCGACCCTCAGAAATATGTGACAGATTTTTTTAAGGGAATCGTCACAAAAGACCTGATTCTGGTTACATCAACCGTTGTTCATCCTGCAGTGCTGAAAATATGGAGTGGAAAGGTGGTATTTTATAACAAATATGCCCCCGATATACCGCTCTTTGAACAAATCCAGAAGGCAGTAGGCGGCGTCGGCACTCTTACTCCTGGCGGCAGTGTATTATCGGTGGCTTATGACCTTGCCTTTAAAAGCGGCGCCAATCCAATCGCATTTATCGGACAGGATCTTTCTTACACAAAGGGTAATGTTTATACCCGCGATACAATCTATGAAGACGAAGACCTGCTTTCGGTATTTGAAAAGCAAAGGGATAATATAATAAGCGAGAAAGATATATTCGGGATGAATATACCTACAATTAAGACGATGTCTGTAACGAAGCAGTGGCTTGAATGGGCGTTCTCTCAATGGAAGAGAAACGGCGCTTTAAATATTATAAACAGCACGGAAGGCGGAATTCTAAAAAATGGATGTCAGATAATGCCGCTATCAGAGGTAATATATAGATATTGCGGTAAGAAATTGAACACGAGCTGGATGCTGAACAAGATGCTAAAGTATAAGATATGAGAACGCAGAGGACAGAGGACAGAGGACAGAGGACAGAGGACAGACAACAGACAAGAATAATGTCTGTCTTCTGTCTTCTGTCTTCTGTCTTCTTCTTTATTGTTGGCTGCAGCGGACCCTTCAAGCAGACCAACTTGAGTGCAAATGAATTATATCGCTCTCATGTTATAGAAGATATAAACAGTCATCGTATCGGTTTTCTCACTACGGTAGTTTCAAGGTGGAGTAATCTCGGAGAATATAGGCTGACGGTCTCGGATATATTGGAAAAGGCATTTAAGTCGGAAAAACCTGCAATCGTCTTTGTTTCATCGAGAGAGGCTATAAACAGGATTAATAATGCCGATCTCACAAGCTCTTATTCAGAAATGCTGGATTATTATGATATTACCGGCATACTGAATATGAGCCTCCTTAAAAAGATAGGGAATGCCCTCAATGTTCGATATGTGGCGCAGCCGAGGTTATTATCATTTACAGAAACAACATATTCAAGATTCTCATTCCTTGGATTATCTCTTATTTCAACAAGGGAGACTACGGTTAAGATATTCCTTCAGGTGTGGGATGTTTCGACAGGAAATATTGTATGGGAAGGCTCTGGACAGGCGACAATTGCAGTCGAAGCCATGAGGGCAAAACCGGTAACCTTTGAAGAGGCAGCAGAGACTGCAAGTTTCAGTCTTATTAAAAAGCTTCCCTTCTGATTATCCTCCCCCATAATTTATCTGTGTAAATTTGAGTAATCTTTGGATAAAAATTATCAAATTTTAAAGTTGACAAAACTCCGAATATATCTGAAAATTAAAGAAATAATCACACAAAGACACAAAGCCTCAAAGGAAATAAAAAAAGATTAAAAAATTTGTGCCCTTTGTGACTTTGTGTGAGAAAATAAGAAAAATCATTTTTCTTTGTGTCCCTTTGCGCCTTTGCGTTTATAATTTCCTTAATTCACCAGGAGGTTGCCCATGTTCGTAATTATCGGTATCGCTGTTGTTTTGGGTTCTGTAATTGGCGGTTTCCTGCTTGAAGGCGGACCTATAATGGCGCTGATGCAATGGGTTGAGTTTCTAATAATAGGAGGGACTGCATTGGGGGCTCTTTTAATCGGAAATCCCCCTGCCAATTTAAAAAAGATAGTTGCAAGTCTTTTTAAAACAATGTCAGGTGTCAAAATAAATGAAAGGACATATATTGATTTGCTCAGACTATTTTTCGAGCTTACAAGCGTATATAAAAAGGACGGGGTTCTTGCACTGGAAAGCCATATCGAGAATCCGAGAAACAGCGCTATATTTAAAAAGTATCCTTCCTTTCTATCGAATGCCCATGCTGTCGAGCTATTGTGTGATTCTCTGAGAATTGTTGTGCTGGGCGGGGTTCCGCCTCATGAGCTTGAGACTATGATTGAGGGGTCCCTTGAAACGCATCATGAGGAGACAGCCCGTATTCCGTCGGCACTTTCAAAGATTGGAGACTCCCTGCCAGGAATCGGTATTGTTGCTGCGGTTCTTGGAATTGTTATTACCATGCAGGCTATTGGAGGTCCTCCAGAGGAAATCGGACATAAGGTTGGGGCAGCTCTGGTAGGGACTTTTTTGGGCATCCTCCTTTGTTATGGCTTTATTTCGCCTCTTACATCAAATATTGAAATCCTTTCCGATCATGAAGCGAGGTATCTGCACTGCATAAAAGCAGGGGTGGTAGCGATTGCCAAAAATTTTTCGCCAATGGTTGTGGTGGAGATTGCAAGAAAACAGATTTATTCGGACGACCGTCCATCTTTTGGCAAACTCGATAAAATATTAAGGGCAAGAACCTGATTTTTAACGCAAAGACGCAAAGAGAATATAAAGAAAATTTATTTTTTTTGTTTTTCCTTTGCATCTTTTTTCTCTACTTTGCAACTTTGCGTTAAATTAAGAACTATGGTTGAAAAAGAAAAGGCTCAGCAGCCGCAGGCTCCTCGGGAAAAGGTAAGGCTCGTTTTTAAAAAGAAAAAATCGAAGGGTCATCATGGCGGTGCGTGGAAAGTGGCGTATGCGGATTTTGTTACAGGCATGATGGCGCTTTTTATCGTCCTGTGGCTTACATCTCAGAGCTCGTTGATAAGGGCGTATATAGGGCAATATTTTACGGATCCGGGAGCATATAAGACTACGAAAATTCAGGAATCAAAAGTAGAGGGGTCGGTTTTTGCACAGGGGAGCAAAAAGAGTATTGATGAAGTTATAAAAAATATGGATGCAAGCAAGATGGGTCTTATAAAATCGCTTCAGAAGTTTAAAGATATTAAACAGGATATGACGGTTAATGTAACGCCTGACGGACTTGAAATTGACTTATCGGATACGGATAAAATGGTTTTCTTTAAACCGGGAAGCGCCGAGATTACAGAGGATGCTAAGACTAAATTGACTGCCACCTTTTACGGTATGCCGAGGATAGAGTACCCAATCCTTATCGAAGGACATACGGATGCTGCGCCGACGGGAAGGGCGGATTATACAAATTGGGAGCTTTCAGGCGACAGGGCTAATGCTTTAAGAAGGATAATCGAAGATATGAATGTGGGTAAGGTTATCGAGGTGAGGGCTTATGGGGCATCGAGACTTTTCAGGACAGACCTTCCCTACGACCCGTCCAACCGCCGTGTCAGCTTCATAATCAAAATGTCAGAAGAAAAGAAAGAGGAAGAAACATCACAAAATGCAGAAAAGAAGGAAGAACAAAGACCTGATTTTTAACGCAAAGACGCAAAGGGTGCAAAGAAAAATGATTTTTCTTGTTTTCTCACACAAAGTCACAAAGGACACAAAGAAAAGAATTACAGATCAGAAGATTACAAATTAAAAAATTTAATCTTCAATCTTCCGATCTTTTAATCTTTTTTTATTTCCTTTGAGGCTTTGTGCCTTTGCGTGATTATTTTTGTTCTTTTCTTTGCGTCTTTGCGTTAAATAAGGTATTTTCAAATGAAGGAAAAGGAAATCATTAAATATGTCTTTAAAAAGGAAAAGCACAAAGGCGGACACGGCGGTGCATGGAAAGTGGCGTATGCAGATTTTGTAACCGCTCTGATGGCGCTTTTTATCGTCCTGTGGCTTACCTCACAGAGTAATCAGGTAAAAACCGCTGTTTCCGATTATTTTAAAGACCCCGGTAAATATACGGCAGAGCAGATAAAGCGTGCTAAGGTTCGTGCAATGGTTATTGCAAAGGGGGGGGAGGCGGTTGAAAAGGTTGCAAAGCAGAAAGACTCTGACAAAATGGATATTGTTATAGCTGTTCAGGAGTTCAGGAATGTATTAAATAATATGAGGCTCGATTCTATCGAGGAAGGGGTCAAGATAGAGATGGCTGATACCAATCAGACGGCATTTTTTGAAGCAGGAAGCGCTAAAATTACCAGGGATACGGAAATAAGGCTTAGAGACTCTTTGAAGAATATGGGAATATTGCCTTATCCCATGGTTATCGAAGGGCATACGGATGCCACACCGACTGGACGGACAGACTATACAAACTGGGAATTATCAATGGATAGGGCGAATGCAGTGAGGAGGATAATAGCGGAGACAAAAACTGCAGAAGTTATCGGAGTTAAGGCGTATGGCTCGACAATGCTTGCCAAACCCGCATTTCCGTCGGATCCAGTAAATAGAAGGGTCGGTATTATCGTTCAGATTCCCAAAAGCCATTTTGGTTATATGAAGAGGTGAGAACAAAAACATGATAGAACACAGATGACACGGATTTAGCGGATTTGCACAGATTTTTAAAGAATTTGAAAATTATTTGTTTTTTATCAGCGAAAATCCGTATCATCCGTGTCATCCGTGTTCTATTAAATTTTTATAATTTTCTATGAAAATAATTGCAATAAGCAGCGGTAAGGGCGGCGTCGGGAAAAGCATCATCAGTGCGAATCTATCAGTATCTTTAGCCTTATCGAAAAGGGAAGTTATTCTTATTGACGCCAGCTTCGGGATTTCAAATCAGCATGCCCTTTTTGGAATTAAATCTCTTCCGGTTACATTAAGCGACTTTATCTCGCGGAAAAAAAGGCATCTCATAGAAACGGCAATAGATACGAATGTCGAGAATCTTAAGATTATCAGCAGCGCAGGCGATTCTCTAATATCTGCAAATATGCCCTCTGCGGTAAAAAGAAATCTGATAAATAATATCCGAAGCCTTAATTCCGATTATGTGATACTTGACCTCGGACCTTCGATAAATTTCGATACCATAGATTTTTTTACCTCTGCGGATTATAGCATACTAATCAGCACCCCGGAAATTACCTCTGTTACCAATACCTTCAGTTACATCAGGAATATAATTTTTAGAAACATTGGACAGGTTTTCGGAGATAACAGGAAAATAATGGAGTTAATCGCCATTGCGAGAGACCCTCTGAATAGCGAGCATATAAAGACTATAAAAGAGATGCGGGATAATATAGAAAGAATTGATAAAAAGGCTTTATCCCTTTTTGACAGAACAGTCAGAAAGTTTCAGCCCCTGCTCATTCTGAACATGGTGAACGATGAGAGTGCAATAAATATTGGAAATGATATGGTATCCCTTGCAAGAAAGAATCTCGGTATTGAAATGGAATATTTTGGATACCTGTCGGAGAGCGAGGATGTGAGAAATTCGCTGGACGATATGAAGCCCTTTGTCCTCTCCTCCCCTCACGGCAAATCCGCATCCCTTATTCATGATATAGCCGTAAGATTAATGGATTTGCTGGAGGAAAAATCGTATAAATTAGACGGCGAAACTGCATTATCCGATGCAGTGATTTCCGACATGGAAAACAGGCTCAAGAAGATAGAGTCTAAGGAAATAGAGACTTTAAAGATACGATTGAACGAATATGAGAGAACGAAGAGAGATGAAATAGACAAAATGATCGAGACTGAAAGGACTGACAGGCTTGAAGCGATGCAGGGGGAGATAGATGAAAAAAGAGAGCATGCAGAGAGGGAATTGGAGCTGCAGGTAAACGAGAAGGAGGTAAAGAGGCTTGAGCTTTTAGATGAGGAGCTCCGTCAGATAGAGAATAAAAAAAGAGATGAGATTAATGCAAAGATACAGGATGAGGAAGTAATAATCAAGAAGGATTTAGAGGAAAGGATAAAGGTATATGAAAATGAGAAAAGGCAGTTTGAATTAGAGCTTAATAATCAGAAAGAGAAAATGCTGGCAGAATTAAAAGAAGAAAAAGAAAAAATAGAAAGGGAGATTTTAGAAGGCAGCGCCGCTAAAAAAGCGGAAATGGAAAGAGAAATAGAAGAGGAGAGAAAAAATCGCTTTAAAGATATCGATGCAGAAATCGAGAGGTATGAGATTGAATCGAGAGAGGTCTTAAAGGCGAGATTGGCGGAAGAGGAGAAAAATATAAGAGAGGCTTTAGAGAGAAATCTTGAAATCGAGCTGATAGAAAAAAAGAAAAGTTTTATCGATGAGATGGAGATTGAGCAGGCAAAGAGAAGAGAAGATATAGAGGAGATGATAGGCATCGAGAGGAGTGAAAGGTTGAAACAGCTTGAATTGGAGATGAATGCAGAGAAAGAAAGAATCATGGCGGAATTTAATGAACGGATAAGAGAGGAGAAGGAAAGAATAGAGAAGTCGCTTTCAGAGGAGATGTCCGGCAAAAGGGCAAATATCGAGAAAGAGGCTGAAGATGAGAGAAAGAGAAGATTTGAAAATATCGATGCCGAGGTAGAAAAGGAGAAATCCCTGAGATTGATGTCCTTTCAGCAGAAGATGGAGAATGCGGAAAGAGAGGTTATGGAGGATATAAGGATTAGATTATCGGTTGAAGAAAATAAAATGATGGAATTACTAAAAGACAGGATAAGAGAAGAAGAGAGGAGATGGATTTAATTGAAAAATTGGAGAAGGAGAGACAGGAGAGAATGAAGCAAATGGAGGCGGAAATAGAAAGGGAGAGGGGAAACAGGGTTTCTCTGATACAAAGAGAGGTAGAGAGCCTCCTCGCAAAGGAATTGGAAAGTATGAATTCAAGAATAAAAGACGATGAGATAAGGCTGAAAGAGACAATGAATGTGAAGTTTATAGCGGAAGAAATGGATAGGAAAAAGAGGCTGGAAACGGAAATAGCGGAAAAGAGGAGAAGGGTAGAGGCTGAGATAAAGGATGACTTACGGAGAGAGAGAGAAGAGGCATTGAGAAGACTCCAGTCTGAGATAAATGAAGCGAAGGATAAGAGATTTAGAGAATTTGAAAATGAGATTAGAGAAGAGAGGGAAAGGAGATTAAAGTCTCTTGTTTCGGTATTGGATGATGAGCTCAGCAAAAGAAAAAAGTATATGGAGATTGAGCTGGAGAATGTAAAGATAGAGCTTGTCAAGAATTTAGAGATGGAGATTGCAGAAGAGAAGGCAAAGCGGATGAGAAAGATGGAGGCTGAGCTGGAGGATGAGGAGAGGAGAAGGAATCAGGCTATAAAGACCCGTTACGAGCAGGAGCTGGGAAAGGGGAGGGAATGGTTAAATTTCGAGATTGAGGGTAAGAGGATAGAGATGAAACAGAAATTGGATGAAGAAATGGCAGAGGAGAGAAAAAAGAGAATGGATACGCTCGATAGGGTTTTAGAAATGGACGGGTATACGGAAAAAAACTTTGGAGGATAAGGTGATATGAGAAAGAATACCTTGAGTGCGCTGCAAAAACCATTTTTTTCGCTTCCGTTAATTTTCTTTTGTTCTTTTTTAAAATTTTTAAATAATGAGCAAAAGAAAATTGAAAAGTCGCTCAAAAAAAGTTTTTGCAGCACTTTTAGTTGTTTTTTATTTTTCTTTCTCCCCGACAGTTTTCTCGAAAAATAGACTTTTATTTTTCCATGATTTTTTTGAAAAGTTATTCGTGGGTATGTTCACAACATTTTATCATTTCGCTTTTTTGAGAAAAATTCATTTGAGCGAGATAATCATTTTTGTGACTATACCACCCCATTTTAAGGGTCTCCAGAGGAAAAATCTTCCAATTTCCGCCAAATTAGCGGTAAAATGTCTTTTTACTTTGTACAG
>JACQEW010000134.1 GCA_016200365.1 Nitrospinota bacterium | reverse complement strand
GCATTTTAATTCCCTCCCTTATTAGAGATAGTATTTAAATAATCTTCTAATCGGATTTCAAAAAGGTTTTTTATATTTGAGGATGCCCCATGTTTTATTGTAAATTTTAATTCCTTTAAGCCTATATTTCCTGTAATTAAAAAATCCTCTGTCTCCAGCCTGATAAAAGAAAATCCCTCACCAAGAGGATATTTCAGCTTGCCAAAGGAGTCAATGAAATTTTCAAACTCCTTTGTAAGGGGTTCCTGCAAATAATAAACCCAGACCTCTTCATTAAGACAATTATACAATAAATCCCTTTGGAAAAGAGAGACCATACAAACAATATATTATGCAGGATTGATTTTTCTATAATAACTCAATATCTGACCGCCAATCTCTGTATGTTTAAAGGGCTTGATTATATAACCCTGAATTCCGAGCTTAGCGCAGTCTAAAATATCATTCTTAGACGACATGGCAGTTGCCATAATTATTGCCGGCGATTTGTCTTTACTATATTTCTCCATTTCCCGTATCTTTTTCAGCGCCTCATATCCTGACATAACCGGCATCATAATATCGAGGACAATAATATCAGGTCTCCATGACTTATAAAGCTCTATGGCATCGCTTCCATTGCCGACGATATGCTTTTCAAACCAATCGTCTGGAAGACCTTTGTTGTAAAGAGCCTGAATGCCTTTATCATCATCGGCTATTAAAATTTTCAGTCTTGTCTCGGGCATAGGAAATTATAAAAACCATATAAGGAGAAAGGGGGAAGAAGATGGGGAAGTGGAGATGAAAAATAAAAAAAGAAATAGGACACAGATTTACACAGATAAACACAGATAAATATAATTAAAATCTTTATCCTGATTTTTCTGTGTTCATCTGTGTCCAATATTTCCTTTTTTTCTCCTTTTCTCCCTTTTCTCCCTTCTCCTTAATCTTTTTCATTTGCGATGTGTTATTATCCTGTTGCGTCCGCTTTGCTTGGCATTGTAGAGGGCGGTGTCGGCGTGGGAGATTAAGGAGACTGGCGTTGATTTCTCATCGGGTAAGATTGATGCTATGCCCATACTGAGTGTGACAAAACCGCATACATCGGATTTCTCGTGCCGTATACCGAGAGATGCTATATTTTCCCGGATAATCTCAGCCACCCTTAATGCCCCATCTTCGTTGCTGTCGGAGAGCAGTGAGACAAACTCCTCGCCGCCGTACCGTGCGATAGTATCTCCAGGTCTGTTCAATGTCTCCTTTATCGTCCTTGCCATCTGTCTCAGACACTCGTCCCCGCATTGATGCCCATAGGTATCATTATAAGCCTTAAAATAATCTACATCAATCATTATTATCGAGAACGGTCTTCCAAATCTCATGGCGCGTCTCCACTCGTTTTCCAATATCTCTTCAAATCGCCTTCGGTTGGCAATGCCTGTCAGGGCGTCTGTTGCGGAAAGGTGCTGCAGTTTGTCGTTTACCTCATGCAGCTTCTGGTTCGTTTCTTCAAGCAGTCTGGCAACCTCCAGAAGCTCCTTTTCTCTTATCTTTCTCCTGTCCATCTCCTGCTTGAGCCTCAGCACAGAGGCGACTCTGGCAAGCAGTTCTACCTTGTTCACAGGCTTGGTGATATAGTCTATGGCGCCTGCCTCAAATGCAGATTGCAGACTCCCTTCACTGGTATCTACGGTAACCATGATGACAGGGATGTCCTGAAGATGCAAATACCCTTTAATCTTTCTGCATGTCTCTATACCATTCATTTCCGGCATTATAACATCCATCAATATCAGGTCTATGTCCTCGTCCTTCGTCTTTACCTCCTTGATTATCCCGAGGTATTTAAAGGCATCGGATGCAGACTCCGCAAAGAGCAGGTCGTTATATCCTCCGGAGTTCAGGATTGCCTTCAGCAGTGCACGGATATCCTTTGAGTCATCCACTATGAGTATCTTCATTCAATGACTCCTTATTATTCATAAACCACTTCAACTCGTTCAAGGTAGTTTGAGAGATCGCCAAGCCATCTTTTGATATCCTCGGAGTTTTTCTCCTTTGCAGCCGTTTCAATGGATTTGCCTATGCTCGTAATCTCATTAAAGCCATAGCCCCTGCCCGACCCCCTCATGCTGTGTCCCAGCAGCAGTATGGTTTCATAATCGCCATACTCAAGGGCAGATATTATAGTTTTAACATCCCTGTGTCTGTTTTCAAGAAATCCGGGTATTAGCTCTCCAATATCAGCATCCACATGGACGACAATCTTTTCCATATTATTCCCATTGTCATTTTCCATCATACTCTCACACCTTTAAGCAAAGAGTAAAAGAAAAAGATTAAGGAGAATGGAGAAAAGGGAGAAAAGGGAGAAAAGGAGAAAAAAGAATCTGACTTATTATCTCTCCATTTCTCCATCTTTTTTCCCCCCTTCTCCTTATGATTTTTATAATTTCTTATACAAGAACAAAGCCCTGATTTAACCGCTAAAATCAAGATGCGGAGATATCCCAAAGTTTTAAGGTTTCATCCCAGCTTCCTGAAAGGATATATCTGTTGTCAGGGGAAAAGGCTACAGACCATACTGCATCTGCGTGTCCTGTAAATGTCCTTATCTCTTAAAGCATATTTTCCATCAGGGGAAAAGGCTGCGGAACAGACCCCGCTCGAATGCCCTATAAATATCTTTATCTCCTTTCCTGCTGCTGCATCCCATAGCCTGACAGTCTTATCATCGCCGCCCGATAAGACATATTTGCCGTCAGGAGAGAAGGCAACGGAAAAAACTCTGTTAGAATGCCCTTTCAGAACTTTAATTTTTTCATTAATAGCTTTAGGCGGGATAAGAACATCTTTATTTTCTTTATCTACTCTGACTTTTAATAACGGAGAAGTAAAAGATGCTACGCCTATTGCTGAAAAAACTATTACTACGAACAATAGGCATAGTATAAATATCTTTTTCATTATTCCTCCATGACTAAGCTCGATAAGATATATATCAAAATCTATGCCAAAAATGGAGGGGAATAATTTAATTTAATTTCTCTAATAAAAACAAATAATTATATGGGAAAGGATATTAGGGTTAGCGGTTTATAAGAATGGAAAAGTGTAAAATATTACAGAAGTGTATCAGGGTAAAAGTGTAACATGGTTCTCAATTGTCAATCGTGAATTGCGAATTGATAAGAACATAGCTTCGCAAATTGATTAATGTCTTAAAAATAGACACATTTTAAATTCCTTTTTACCACGAAAAACACGAAAAACACGAAAAAATTATACTTGCCCCTGAATGCTTTTATCAGGGGGAAATGATTCTTTCGACCTGATCCTTAAAAAAAATCCTTTCGTGTATTTCGTGTATTTCTTGGTAAATATTGCTGAAAATGGACACATTGAAATTCCGATACAGTTAATTAACAATTCCCTATTCACAATTCACAATTACTATGGGGGTTTTATTTTATGCTCTTCAATCTTACGATACATGGTTTGGCGGCTCATACCGAGCAGTCTTGCAGCCTTTGCCTTGTTCCAGCCTGTCTTTTCCAGTGCTTGAAGGATTGCCTGATATTCGTCCTCATCACTCAATTTCTTTCCCCTTTGGGTAGTAGATGACGGTGTGCTTTTAAACTCCCTTAACTCAATCGGCAGATGTTCAACTGCAATGGTATTCTGCCGGCACAGTATAAAGGCATGCTCTATTGTATGCTCAAGCTCTCTTATATTCCCCTGCCAGTGATACTCCATGAAGAGCTTCTCAACATCTGCCGATATTCCTGTTATATTCTTTTTAATCTTTTTGTTGAATTTGTCAATAAAGTGCTTTGTCAGCAGCGGTATATCTTCCCG
>JACQEW010000024.1 GCA_016200365.1 Nitrospinota bacterium | reverse complement strand
TTTTCTAAGACATTAATCAATTTTAAAAAAGCACTATTAACCACGAAATACACGAAACACACGAAAGGATTTTATTTAAGGATCAGGTCGAAAGAATCATTTTATAATTTTTTCGTGTATTTCGTGTATTTCGTGGTAAAAAGGAATTTAAAATGTGTTTATTTTTAAGACATTAATCAATTCGCGAAGCTATGTTCTTGAATCAGGTTTTTGTTTTTGACAATCTGGGAAATTATATATAGAATGCAGTTAAAAGGTTTATGGGTTTATGAGTTATCAATAAGCTTTTTAAACTCACCAACTCATCAACTTATTATATGACGAGAAGAAAAATTATTGGTATTATCGGCGCCGGCTCATGCGATGAAAATATATGGAGTATTGCAGAGGAGATGGGTAGAAGGGTTGCAGAATCAGGCGCTGCCCTGGTATGCGGAGGATTAGGCGGTGTGATGGAGGCTGCTTCAAAGGGAGCAAAGGAATCCGGCGGACTTACAATCGGAATTCTGCCCGGCTCCAATAAAGATGATGCAAACCCCTATATAGATATTCCGATATTAACCGGTTTGAGCCATGCAAGAAATGTTCTTGTCGTGCGAAGCTCCGATGTGGTTATCGCTATTTCAGGAGGCTATGGAACACTTTCCGAGATTGCCTTGTCGCTGAAGATGGGAAAGTCTGTAATAGGAATCGGCACATGGGAAGGGATTGATGGGATTATAAGGGTAAAGAGTCCAGAGGAAGCTATGAAAAAGATTAAAGAATTTGCATAAAGTGAGTGATTAGGTAGTTCGCACCGAAAAATGACCTTTTTTTCACTTCCGTTATTTTTTCTTTTGCTCTATTTTATTAAAATTATTACATTATGGAACAAAAGAAAAAATAAAAAGTCGTTCAAAAAAGTCATTTTTCAGTCTCAATTAAGTAATGAAGTTAAAGAGAAGCATCCTTTTTTTTATTTTCCTTTTATCTACGCTATTTTTTATACAGGATTGCACCCTGTTATCACCATCAAAAAGGGCTGATAAAAAAAGGGTGGCAAAGCCTTCGGTAAAAGTTGAGAGAGGATACTTTATCTGGCCATTGAAAGGAAAACTGACATCGGGATTTGGATTTAGAAGCAAAAGCAAGCATGACGGCATAGACATAGCAGCGCCTAAAGGGACAAATATATTTGCTGCCGCGGATGGAAAGGTTATATTCAGCGGCTGGGGTCCTACAGGATACGGTAAGCTTGTAATAGTCAAGCATTCCAATAAATATGTCACTGTCTATGCCCATAATTATAAAAATTTTACTGAAAACGGACAAACGGTTAAAAAGGGTGAAAAGATTGCCCTTGTGGGGGATACAGGCAGGGCTACAGGACCGCATTTGCACTTTGAGCTGAGGGTCAACAGGATACCGGTAGACCCCCTGCCATTCTTGCCATAAATAAGTTTATGAGTTGATGAGTTGGTGAGTTAAAAAACTATGGCTTTTAACTCATAAACTCATAAACTCATCAACTCATTTTGAGTTATGGGTAAAATAGAAAAATTTGAAGATATTGAAGCATGGCAAAAAGGAAGGCAACTGGTTAAGGAAATTTATTTTATTTCAGAAGAAGGGAGATTTAAAAGAGACTTTGCACTAAAAGAACAGATAAGAAGAGCGGCTATATCTGTAATTTCAAATATAGCAGAAGGCTTTGCAAGAAGAACCAATAAGGAGTTTATACAGTTTCTTTATATATCCCATGGTTCTGTTGCAGAGATAGAAGCACAGCTTTATGTTGCCATTGACCTTAATTATATTGAAACTGAAAAGTTTAACTCTCTTTACAACTTGTGTTACGAAATCTCAAAAATGATAATGGGTTTGATAAAATATCTTTCAACCAGAAGTTGATGAGTTGATGAGTTTTTAACTCACTAACTCACTAACTCACTAACTCTTAATTAACTCACCAACTCATTAACTCATAAACCCATAAACTTAATTTAGGGAGGTTATAGATGGAAAAGGAGATGTTAGCGGAATTAAAAGGCAGAATCAGGGATATTCCCGATTTTCCAAAGAAGGGAATACTTTTTAAGGATATTACAACCCTGTTAAGCGATGCAAAATCTTTCAGGCAGGCTATAGATATCCTCAGCCACCGCTATATCGGAAAACATATAGATTTAGTGGTGGGTGTTGAGGCAAGGGGATTTATAATCGGTGCAGCCCTTGCTTATGCCCTAAATGCAGGTGTAATTCTTATAAGAAAGCCCGGCAAGCTTCCATATATTACCAATAAAACAGCTTATGAGCTTGAATACGGGACAAATGAGATCGAGATACACAAAGATGCTATAAAGCCGGGGCAGAGGGTCTTGATTGCGGACGACCTCCTTGCAACAGGCGGCACAATCCAGGCGGCTACACGGCTTGTAAAGGAATTGAAAGGCGAAATAGTAGAGCTTGCATTTCTTGTAGAGCTTCCCTTTTTAAAGGGAAGGGAGAAGCTGAAGGATTACGGGGTATATTCATTGATACAGTTTTAAAATAAAAAGAAAAAGGATTAAGGAGAAAGGGAGAAGATGGAGAGATGGAGAAGAAAAAATTTTATTAGGGATGCAGGAATCTATGAAATTTTTAACAAATTCATGGCTTCATGGTTTCCTTATATATAGTTCTTTTTCTCCCATATTCTCCATTTCCCCTTTTCTCCTTAATGTTTTTTAAGGAGTCCTATGGAAAAAGAGAGAAGGGAAAAACCTGAATTTCATACGCCTGTATATGAAATGGCTTTAAGGCAGTTTGATATTGCTGCCGCCAGATTAAACCTCGACCCCAATGTAGCGCAGAGATTGAGGTCGCCTAAAAGGGCGCTCATAGTAAGTGTCCCTATTAGAATGGATGACGGCAGCATCAGGGTATTTGAGGGATACAGGGTGCAGCACACTATGGTATTAGGTCCTGCAAAGGGCGGGACAAGATACCATCCCGATGTTAATCTCGGCGAGGTATCTGCCCTTGCAATGTGGATGTCATGGAAGTGCGCCCTTATAGGCTTGCCTCTGGGAGGCTCCAAGGGCGGTATAAGATGCAATCCAAAGGAGATGTCGAGGGGAGAGCTTCAAAGGCTGACAAGGAGATATACAACAGAGATATTTCCATTGATAGGTCCCGAAAGGGATATACCCGGGCCCGATGTAGGAACTGACGGACAAACTATGTCATGGCTTATGGATACCTACAGCATGCAGGTTGGGTATACTGTGCCGGGTATTGCTACCGGAAAGCCTGTCAATATAGGCGGCTCTCTCGGAAGAATCGAGGCTACAGGCAGGGGTGTTGTATATACTGCCATCGAGGCGGCAAAGAGACTGAATATTGATTTGAGCAGTTCAACAGCGGTAATTCAGGGGTTCGGGAATGTGGGCTATGTAGCTGCAAAGATACTGCATGAAATGGGATGTAAAGTAATAGCAGTAAGCAATTCAGGTGGAGGGGTGTATAACGAGAACGGTCTCGATATAAGCAGGCTTTATGAGTTTTCAAAGGAGAATCCCATCCTATCGGAAAGCAAACTCGGCGGGGAGATAACAAACAAAGAGCTTTTGGAGCTAAAATGCGATATTCTTATACCCGCTGCATTATCGGCACAGATACATGAAAATAATGCAAAAAATGTAAAGTGCAAAATCCTTGCTGAAGGTGCGAATGGTCCAACCACGCCGGAGGCTGATAAAATTCTGAGCGAAAAGGGTGTTTTTATTATCCCGGATATACTGGCAAATTCAGGCGGGGTAACGGTTTCATATTTTGAATGGGTTCAGGACCTTCAAAACTTTTTCTGGAAAGAAAAAGAGATAAACGAAAAATTACGGGATATACTGGTGAGCGCCTTTGAATCCGTGATGACGCTTGTCAAGAGGGAAAAGGTAGACCACAGGACGGCCGCACTTATGATGGGAATAAAAAAAATTACCGATGCAATGCTGGTAAGGGGACTATACCCGTAAACAAGTTGATGAGTTTATGAGAAGTTGATGAGTTGATGAGTTTAGGAGTTGATGAGTTTTTAACTCACTAACTCACTAACTCTTAATTAACTCACCAACTCACCAACTCATTAACTCACCAACTCTTTATGGACAATAAAGCTTACTGGATCGCATTGAATATGGTTGAAGGGGTCGGCAGGATAACCTACAACAAACTTATAACCCATTTCGGCTCTCCTGAAAATGTCTTTTCCGCATCTCATAATGAATTAATGGATGTTGAAGGCATTGGCAAGAAGACGGCAAATTCCATCAAATCTTTCAGATTTGAAGAAGATATAAAGAAAGAATTAGACAGGATCGAAAAATCAAAGACGGATGTTTTGACGATAGCCGACAGCGAATACCCCTCAAGCCTTAAAGCGATTTATGACCCGCCGCCTGTCCTTTATGTGAAAGGAAAGATTTTAAAAAATGATGCTATTGCCGTAGGTGTGGTAGGCTCCCGCTCCCCTACTGTTTACGGTAAGCTCGTTACCGAAAAGATAAGCAAGGGGATTGCCGAAATGGGGATAACTGTTGTCAGCGGCATGGCAAGGGGCATAGACAGCATCGCCCATAAATCCGCTATTAACTGCGGCGGCAGAACTATTGCCGTATTAGGCTGCGGCTTAAATGTTGTATACCCGCCGGAGAATTTTAGGCTTATGGATGAAATTATGAATAACGGCGCTGTTATCTCGGAATTTCCCATGTCCGCCAAGCCCGATAAGATGAATTTTCCCCAGAGAAACAGGGTAATAAGCGGGCTGTCCCTTGGAATTGTAGTTGTAGAGGCGGCAGAGAAAAGCGGCTCCCTGATAACTGCAAGACATGCCATCGAGCAGGGAAGAGAGGTCTTTGCCGTTCCCGGCAGCGTAAATTCTCCTAAAAGTCATGGGACGAACCGCTTGATAAAGATGGGTGCAAAACTTATAGAGGATGCTGAGGATATAATCGAAGAGTTTCCCCCGGATGTCCGCTCCTTCCTGAAGCCGATAGAAAAAAAACAGATTGAAGATAACGATTTGACAGAGGATGAGAGATTTATTTATTCTTTTATAGGTGCAGAGCCGGATCATATAGATACCTTATTCTTTTATAGGTGCAGAGCCGGATCATATAGATACCATCATAGAGCGGAGCAATTTGCCTGTGGGGATGGTTTCTGGTATACTCGTGAAACTGGAGCTAAAAGGCTTGATAAGACAGCTTTCAGGGAAGATGTTTGTGAGATGTTAATAGTTAGGTGGTTGAGTAGTTAAGTTGTTGAGTTGTCAACTACACAACCACTCAACTACTCAACTACTTAACTATACTATGAGAGAACGGATATTAAATATAATCGAGATTGTCGTCAAACATATTTTAATTACAAAAGAAGTTATCTTCAATGAGAACGAAGTTATCGAGTATCTTCTTTCAGAAGGATATAATCTTGAAGAGGTCAACACTGCCTTTTCATGGATTAGGGAGATAATAGGACATCAGCGGCTGCCCCTTCCTTCAAAAAAATCAAAGAAAAGCACAGGCATAACAGGTATAAGACTATTGAGCCCGGAGGAAAAGATGAATTTCAGTTCTGAGGCTTATGGATTTCTCATCAGGCTGAAAGAGCTTGGTTTTATAGATGAAGATATGCAGGAAGATATTATCGAAAAGGCGATGTATCTATCCGACGGAGAAATAGAACGGGAGGAGATAAAATCCATAGTAGCATTAGTTATAATGAACCGTTCAGGGGCGGAATGGAGCGATGATATTAACAGGTTTTTTAATGACGAGTGGGAAAGCTCGCTGAATTGAGTTGATGAGAAGTTGATGAGTTGGTGAGTTGATGAGTTGGTGAGTTGTGAACTACTCAACCACTCAACTATTTAACTACTCAACTATTGTTCTTATGTCAAAATCACTGGTAATAGTCGAATCGCCTGCAAAGGCATCTACATTAAAGAAATTCCTGGGTGATACCTTTCAGGTAAAGGCTTCTGTCGGGCATGTTAAGGACCTGCCAAAGAAAAAGCTCGGTGTAGCTGTCGAGAAAAATTTTGAGCCAGAGTATATTACAATCCGCGGCAAGGGAAAGATTCTACAGGAATTAAGGTCGGCAGCGAAAAAAGCAGATGCCATTTATCTCGCCCCTGACCCTGATAGAGAGGGGGAGGCAATTGCATGGCATATTGCGCAGGAGTTGAACGGCAGCAGCAAGATATACCGCGTCCTCTTTCATGAGATTACAAAATCCGCAGTAAAAAAGGCGATCGAAAATCCCGGAAAGATTGATGAAAACAAGGTCTATGCCCAGCAGGCGAGGAGAATCCTCGACCGTCTTGTAGGTTATAAGATAAGCCCTCTTTTATGGAAAAAGGTAAGAGGCGGGTTATCCGCAGGAAGGGTTCAATCTGTTGCGCTCCGCCTGATATGCGAGAGGGAAAAGGAGATAAAATCCTTCGTCTCCGAAGAATACTGGTCAATAATTGCTGCATTTGAAAATCCCCCCCAACCCCCCTTTGAAAAAGGGGGGATTTTTGAAGCAAGACTCCTTCGTATAGGAACAAAGAAGGCAGAGATAAAAAATGAAGCAGAGGCAAAATCTATCCTCTCCGATCTGGAAGGCGCTGTTTATAAAGTAAGCGACATCCAGAAAAAAGAAAAGAAGAGATACCCTGTCCCCCCTTTCATAACAAGCACCCTTCAGCAGGAGGCATCGAGGAAGCTGAGATTCTCTGCAAAAAAGACCATGATGCTGGCACAGAGACTTTACGAGGGGCTTCCCATCGGAGATGAGGGGCATGCAGGATTGATAACATATATGAGAACCGATTCGGTCAGGCTGTCATCAGAGGCTGTAGGCGAGGCAAGGGATTTTATTCAAAAGCGATACGGCAGGGATTTCCTGCCGGAGACCCCAAATGCTTACAAGAGTAGAAAGACCGCACAGGATGCACATGAGGCAATCCGTCCTACATCGGTTATCAGAGAGCCTTCTCTGGTTAAAAAATATCTTGAGAAAGACGAGGCATCGCTCTATGAGCTTATATGGAACAGATTTGTCGCCTGCCAGATGAATCCTGCGGTTTTCGATGCAACCTCCGCGGATATAGAGGCTGAAAGAAAAGGTCAGGGGTCAGGCCTGCCCCTGCAAGTAGTAAGCAGGGGGGTCAGGGGTCAGGAAGACAACAAACTTGCCCCTTATTTATTCAGGGCTACAGGCTCTGTGGTCAGATTTCCCGGATTTATGAAGGTGTATGAGGAAACTAAGGAGTCAATGGTAGGACAGGCGTCTCGCCTGTCATCGGAAGAATCTGAAACCGAAGAAGCCGTGTTGCCGCCGCTAAGTATCGGAGAGATTCTGGAGCTTATACAGATGACTCCCAATCAGCACTTCACCCAGCCGCCGCCGAGGTATACTGAGGCAGCCCTTATAAAAGAGATGGAGGATAAAGGAATCGGAAGACCCAGCACTTATGCCAGCATAATGAGCACTATATTGCAGAGGGATTATGTTGAGGCAAAGGAGAGAAGGCTCCACCCTACCCCGCTCGGCGTGCTTATATCGGATCTTTTGGTAGAGAATTTTCCTAAGATATTGGATGTGAAATTTACGGCAAATATGGAAGAGGAACTTGACCAGATAGAGGAAGGAAAAAAGGGATGGGTTGATGCACTGAACGATTTTTATAAGCCCTTTTCTTCCGACCTTAAAACAGCAGAGTCTAATATGAGGGATGTCAAAAAGGAAGTGGAGATGACCGATGAGATTTGCAATAAATGCGGTAAAAATATGGTTATCCGGTGGGGGAGATTTGGGAGATTCTTAGCCTGCTCGAATTATCCCGAATGTAAAAATACCCGTCCTCTGGAATCGGAGCGGCAGAGCAATAAAGCGGCAGAACCGGTAATTACAGATGAGAAATGCGATAAATGCGGCGCACCCATGCAGGTCAAGCAGGGAAGATATGGAAAATTTCTTGCCTGCACAAAATATCCTGAATGCAAATCTACGAAACCCATAAGTCTCGGCGTGCCATGTCCGCAGGAGGGATGCACCGGCTCTCTCGTGGAAAGGAGAACAAAAAAAGGGAAAACCTTTTATAGCTGCAGCAATTACCCCACATGCAAGTTTGCTACATGGAACAAACCGATAGCCGAAAAATGCAGCGAATGCGGTCACCCATACCTTATAGAGAAAAGAACAAAATCAGGAGAAGTAGAGATAAGGTGCGGCAACAAAGACTGCACATTTAAAAGGGCAGTCGCCTGAACTTTGTATGAAAGACCTGCCTGTTATTGCCATTACTATGGGAGACCCTGCTGGTATAGGTCCTGAAATTATCCTTAAGTCCTTTGCCAAGAATGAAATTTCAAAATACTGCACCCCCTTGGTTGTAGGTGACGAGTCATTCCTTAAAAAGACCTCTGAAGCCCTTAATATCCCTCCCCTGTCCTCGAATTATATCCTTAATTTAAAAAATATACCGCAGGGATTTGCTATCGGCAAGCCATCCAGTAACGGAGGAGCGGCTGCCGTAGAATACATAAAGATAGCAGTTGATCTGGCAATGGTTAAAAAGGCTGCTGCAATTACCACCGCACCAATAAGCAAAGAGGCTATTCATATGGCAGGTTATAAATATCCGGGACATACAGAGATGCTTGCAGAGCTTACAAACACAAAGGATTATGCAATGATGCTTGAATCCCCCCGCCCCCCTTTACGACCTCCCCGTCCCCTCCTTCAGAAGGAGGGGATAAAGGGGAGGTCAAAGGGGGGAAGGAGGGGGGGGTAAGGGTGGTGCTTGTAACAACTCATGCTGCTGTTAAAGATGTAGGCAGATTGATAGACAGGGAAAAAATTTTAAAGGTTATAAGGCTTACCCACTCCTCATTGAAATCATGGGGTTTTTCTGAACCTAAGATAGCAGTCTCTGCCCTTAATCCTCATGCAGGCGAGGGCGGGATATTTGGAGATGAAGAGATAAATATAATTACGCCTGCAATAAAAGATGCAAAATCAGAAGGCATAAATACCGATGGACCCTTTCCTGCTGATACCCTGTTTGCCCCAGCAAAAAGGTCAAGATTCGATGCAATTGTTGTTATGTATCATGATCAGGGCTTGATACCTGTAAAGATGGCTTCCTTTGGAAAGGCGGTAAATATAACACTTGGATTACCCTTTATCCGCACATCCGTAGACCACGGAACTGCTTATGACATAGCAGGAAAAGGATTAGCCGATCCGTCGAGTCTGATTGAGGCAGTAAAGATGGCAGCAAAACTAACCCAGAAAATCAGCAATTAGTCATTGGTCATTAGTCATTTGTTACTAATGACTGATGACTAATGACAAATGACTTTATATGTTTTTAAAAATTGACGGAAGTTACGGTGAAGGCGGAGGGCAGATTTTAAGGACAGCCCTCTCCCTTTCCTCTATCTTAAAAAAGTCTGTAGAAATTGAAAACATAAGAAAGAATAGAAAGAAGCCCGGACTCAAAGCCCAGCATCTGACCTGTGTCAATGCCTGCCGTATTATCACAGATGCAATCATATCGGGCAATGAAATGGATTCCACACGATTAAGATTCGAGCCTGCCGGACTCAAGGGCGGAGAATATGCCTTCGATGTAGCGGAAAAAAGCGGAAGTGCAGGCGCTGTATCCCTAATTTTACAGGCGATACTCCTCCCACTCTTCCATGCAGAAAACAAATCCCATATCGTTTTATCGGGCGGAACTCATGTATTGTGGAGTCCCCCTATTCACTATATCCAGCAGGTATTTCTGCCAACCATTAAAAGAATGGGATGTCATGCCGTCTTAAATCTCGAAAAATGGGGATGGTATCCGATAGGCAAAGGAAAAATAGACATCTCAGTCACGCCGTCAGAAAAATTTTCATCCCTTGATTTAACAGATAGGGGGAGGCTTGTAAAAATAAGCGGTATCTCTGCTGTTTCAAACCTTCCTTTGAATATTGCAGAGAGACAAAGAAACCGCGGATGGAATTTGTTAAGAGAAAAGGGAATCGCCGCAGATATGGAAATTATCAATGCACCTTCAATTGGAAAGGGAACATTCTTTTTTATACTGGTAGAATTTGAGAATGCTATAGCAGGATTTAGCTCCCTCGGTGCAATAGGCAAAAAGGCTGAAAAGGTCGCTGAGGAGGCATGTCAGGATTTCTTTCAATACCTCGATTCAGGTGCAGCCATTGATGAACACCTCGCAGACCAGATTATCCCATACATTGCACTAACTAAAGGGACATCCATATTTACTGTCTCAAAGGTTTCACAGCACTTGCTCACAAACATCTGGGCAGTAAAACAATTTCTACCTATTGAAATAAAAATGGAAGGAGAATTGGGAGATAAAGGGAAGGTTGAAATATCAGGGCTGAAACCCTGAGCTGCTATTGCCGTAACTCAAGGCTTTAGCCTTGACACTTTTTTTTGACACTTTTTTATTGAACTTTATAAAAAATCTGGTAAAGTATTAGCCTATGCTTCCTTTAAAAAAACAGGTTGTTCATATCCATCATATAGCTACACATTTTACAAATGCCCTTTTTCCGGTAGCTGCCGCTCTTATAACATTATATTTGATTACAGACAACCCATCCTTTGAAACTGCATGTTTTTATTCAATGGTATTCGGGTTAATGGCAATACCGCCAACTTATGGCTCAGGTTTTTACGACTGGAGGACAAGATTTCAGGGGAGGAGAACCTTTATTTTTAATCACAAGATTGTATTTGGTATCATATTTTTTATTCTCGCTTTTATATGTGTTGCATGGCGTTTCATTGACGGGGGAATTATGTATTCGCCTGGATTGAATAAATGGCTCTATGTGAGTCTTGTATATTCTCTTACAGCCCTTGCAACATATCTGGGGTATCTGGGTGGGAAGTTTATTTAAACCAGTGTAAGTGAAAGTGCAAGTGAAAGACACTTACACTCACACTTACACTTACACTTTTTTATGTCAAAGGAAAAGGTAAAGGAGCTTAAGAAGAAGATTGAAGCGCTCGTTATAGCAATTCCGCGGGAACTGGAGGCGTATGAGTTCTATCTTGATCTGGCGGAGAGATCTGAAGACCTCCCTTCTAAAGAGATGTTTATGTTTCTTGCAAAGCAGGAGCTGGCACATAGGGATCATCTTGAGAGAATTTTAAACGATTTACAAACTCAGTTAGAAGAAGAGCTGAAAAAATAACCCCCCTTTCATCCCCCCTTATATAAGGGGGGATGAAAGGGGGGTTACAAGGAGGTGCCGACATGGAAAAGTGGGAATGTATAATTTGCGGTTATGCCTATGATCCGGCAGAAGGCGACCCGGATAACGATATGCCGCCGGGAACATCCTTTGAGGATTTACCGGATGACTGGGTATGCCCTGATTGCGGTGTAGGAAAAGACAAGTTTCAAAAAATGGAATAATAGTTTTTAATACTCAATTCCCCTTCTCGCTTTTAAACCCTGCGAGAAGGGGTGTTTTACCATTTTCATTTCGGTAACAAGGTCTGCCGCATCCTTTAACTCTTCGGGGGCATATCTTCCGGTAAGAACGAGCTCTACCTCCTCAGGTTTCTCCTTTAGAATGTTTATAAACTCCCTTAAATCAATAAAACCGTAAAAAAGACATACATTAATCTCATCGAGAATAATCAAATCATATTCCCCGGATAATATAATATCCCTTAATTTTGTCATTTCTTCCTTCAATATTTTTTTCATTCTTTTTACATGCTCGTCATTTTTAAAGGATTTTAAAGACCACCATGGTGTGTTTAGCCTTTCTATCTTGAAATTTTTTCCAAGGGCATCTTTTAGCTTGAATTCACCGGAAGAATGCTTAGGAGACTTCAAGAATTGAATCATATAGACCTTCAGCCCCTGCCCTACCGCCCTTAAAGCCAGTCCAAGTGCAGCAGTGGTCTTACCCTTCCCATCGCCTGTATAAACCTGCACAATACCCTTTCTTAATCTTTTTTCCATAACAATAGTGTAAAAACCTTTTCTTGAACGACTTTTTCCTGTGGATTATAAAACTTTTCCTTACACCGCATTTTTCATTTGCTCATTAATAAATATTTTATAATAGGACAAATGAAAAATTAACGGAAGTGAAAGAAAAGGTTTTTACACTAACGTTAGCCGTTCATCAATTCCACCACAGCACTCCCATTGTCATAGAAGCTTATTATATTCAATGCCGCATAATCCTGCTGGATGCGGTAGAAATCCCTTAAATCCATATTCAGCGACCATAAGAGCAAAATCTTGTTGACACCTGCATGAGCTACTATAGCTGCGCTATCCCCTGCGTGTTTATGAATAATGCCTTTTATGGCAGGCAAAACCCTCTCCCTCATCTCTAATAATGTTTCACCATCCCGAATTTTATAATTCAGTATATCATCATAACGAGCTTTAAAATCTTCAGGATAGAGCCTTCTTATATCCTCTACCCTTTTCCCCTCCCATATCCCATAGCTCAACTCTCTTAATTCTTTTAAACTTACAGGCAATAGGGAATGTCTTTCGGCAATTAACCTTGCCCCCTTAACTGTCCTCAACAAATCGCTTGAGTAGACCGCCTTTATCGGCTCGCCTTTTAATCTATCGGCTACCATCTCCATCTGTCTTAATCCTTCGGGAGATAAATCTACATCATTATGCCCGTTATAACATCTCTCAACAGCATTCGCTACTTCTCCATGACGGATTAGAAATATTTTAGTTTGATTATTTTCCATAACTTGTAATATCGCTGTAAAAAACTTTTTTTGAACGACTTTTTATTTTTTTCCTTTGTTCCACTAAAAATTTCAAAAAAGAGCAAAGGAAAAAATAACGGAAGTGAAAAAAAAGTTTTTTACAGCGTGTTCAAAACAGTAGCAATGCCAAAATAAGTATCATCAGTTCATTAACCTCTATTGCAGCGCCGAATACATCTCCTGTAATACCACCTATCCTCCTATTTGAATACCAGCCAATCATTAGTGTAACAATAAAAATTCCAGCGAGCATTAAAAATCCCATGACTCCTAATAATAATACAACGATAAATAGACATAAAATAGTGCCAAGGACAAATTCTCTTAATTTAATCGTCTCTGCAAATACCTTCCCTGTCCCGCCTTCCAATCTTGCATATCTGAAAAGAAGACCCATTGGAAGAACCGCCCACCTGCCAAAGACAGGCATCGCTGCCAATATCCAGTATTTCATATCCATCTGAAGGCTTTGAATCGAGAGGTATTTCATTAAGAGAAGCATAATAAGTCCTGCTGCACCAAATGCCCCTATCCCGCTGTCCTTCATAATTCTCAATACATCGTCTTTGTCTCTACCTCCTGCAAAACCGTCAATAGTATCGGCAAAGCCATCTATGTGGAGTCCGCCGGTTATAATAATTAAGGTCATTATTACAATTGCATCAGATATTGATATTGGCAGGAATAAAGAAGTCATCTTCGATGTAGCTACAAGTATCCCTCCTATCAATAAACTGACTAAAGGGAAAAATACTGCTGCCTTCCCAAAACGGTCTTCCCCAAAATGAGCAACCCCCCCCTTCCCCCCTTTGACCTCCCCTTTATCCCCTCCTTCTGAAGGGGAGGTCGTAAAGGGGGGTAAAGGGGGGATTATAGTAAGAAACTGGAGAGATAAAAAAAAATCTTTCAAAATAATCATTATTTGATTATACTCTAAAAAAATCTTTTCATGAACAAAAGAAAAAGATTAAGGAGAATGGAGAAAAGGGAGAAAAGGAAAAAAAACCTGACTTATTATCTCTCCATTTCTCCATCTTCTTCCCCCTTTCTCCTTATATGTTTTTTATAATTTACATGAACCAAAAACTCCCCAACTTTTTTGGATTACACAAAATTACGATTTGGTGTGTTAGATTTTTTTAGTAATGCTTCCAACGGATATGGTAAGATTTGTAACCGGCAGTGTATTTGTTATTGATGGCGGACTATCATCGAGAGGAGCTTGAATAATAGATGAGCCATAATCATTCCCCGCTTAATGACTGCGGGGACAAGTTCATAGAATTTTGTAATGTATCAAAGGATTATCAGCTTGGAGATGTCATTGTCCCTGCCTTAAAGAATATCAATCTTGCTATAAAAAAAGGGGCATTTATGAGTATTGTGGGTCCATCGGGGAGCGGAAAGACAACCCTGTTAAACTTACTGGCAGGTCTTGATGTCCCGGGTAAAGGGGAAATATTCTTTAATGGACTCTCAATAAAGAACCTGTCGAGATCACAATTGGCTAATCTGCGACTTAAATCTATCGGCATCATTTTTCAGAGTTTTAATCTTATCCCTGTCCTCACCGTCTATGAAAATGTTGAATATCCTCTCCTCCTCCAGAACATCCCTAAGACCGAAAGGCGTCAGAGGGTTGCCCATTTACTGGAGGCAGTTGGGTTTGGGAGCCGCCATCATCATAAGCCCGATGAGTTGAGCGGAGGGCAGAGGCAGCGGGTGGGTATTGCCAGGGCACTGGTTACAAGACCATCGCTTATTATTGCAGATGAACCCTCTGCTAACCTGGATAGCCATACTGCCCTTTCTATCATCGATATTATGCACAGGCTGAATAAAGAGGAAGGGGCTACATTTATATTCTCAACCCATGATAATAATATCGTTCGTTTAACAGATGAGGTTATTCGTCTTAAGGATGGTGAGATATGCTCGTTACCCAGTTGAAGATCGCTTATAGAAGTGTCCTCAGAAACAGGAGAAAGACGGCCGTCACATTTTTTGCAGTATGTTTTGGCACAGCATCTATCATTGTTGCCGGGGGTTTCTTTGACTACATGTTTTACGCCCTGCATGCAGCAGCGGTTTATGGACAACATGGGCATATACAGGCATACGCCCATGGTTTTATGGAAAAAGGGGTAGTCTCTCCTTTCAGTTATATGATTGAGGATTTTAATGAGTTTAATTCCCGATATAG
>JACQEW010000118.1 GCA_016200365.1 Nitrospinota bacterium | reverse complement strand
TATAAATCTTTTGACCACTAAAATCAAGTCTGTTAAGATGATTCATGCAAGCCTCCTTTCGATTATGGTTATCTATCTCAAGGAGTATAACCTGAAAGTAAGACTTGCTTCTTTACTTTTTAATCATAAGGTCTGTGGTTTCATTAGGTCTTTGTTTTTCTTTACATCTTTTCTCGATTTTCTTTGCGGCTTTGCGTTAAAAACCGATTTTTATAATTTTCTTAAATCAGCTCCCTTCTCAATATAGCCTCATTTAATATGGTTATTTTTCTCTTATCAACTTTAAGAGAGCCGTAACTCTCGAATTCCTTTAATATCCTTGTAACCGTCTCTCTCGATACACCTGCAAAATCTGCCAGCTCCTGGCGGCTGAGCTTGAGATTGACAACAACACCGTTTTTATCTCTGATTCCGTGTTCGGCGGATATATCCATGAGAACCTTTGCCACCTTTCCGTAGGCGTTTGCAAACCTGAGGCTCCCTATCTTTTCATCTGTTTTTCTCATTCGTCTGCTCAGCATGGCGAGCATATTGAGGGCAATTTGAGGATATTTTTTAATCAAATCAACAAAATGCTCTCTTTTAATAATAAGGGCAGTGCTTTTTTCCAGTGCGGTTACTGTAGCAGACCTGTGCTGTCCGTCCAGGAGGGACATCTCTCCGAAAAAATCAAAGGGGTACATAATCTTTAATATATCCTCATTCCCTTTTCTGTCACAGATAGATATTTTTACAGACCCGGATTTCAAGATAAAAAGCGAGTGTCCCGTGTCATCGGCATGAAATACCACTTCATCCTCTTTGTAAGTCCTTTCCGACACTATGCCGAGAAACCTTGCCAGATCATGGTCAGGGAGCTCTGAAAATATCTGCACCCTTCTCAAGAACAATTTATTTGTCATATATAACTTTTCTTAATGAGGCAGGGGTTAGGGTTTAGCGTATAGCGTATAGCGTATAGTATTTACTAATCGCTAACCGCTAACCGCTAATCCCTAATCTTTGGCTGACTAAGCTTTGTTCAGCATCTCCTCTGCATGTCTCCTTACAGCCGCTGTAATTATCTTTCCTCCTGCCATTCTTGCAATCTCTTCAACCCTATCTTCAGCAGAGATCTCTCTTACAGATGTTACTGTCCTGCCGCTGGAGACCTTTTTTGTTATTTGAAAATGTGCATCGGCACGGCTGGCAATCTGCGGCAGGTGGGTAATGCAGAAGACCTGCCTCCCTTTTGAGACTTTTTTTAATTTTTCTCCTACCACCTCTGCTACTCCTCCGCCTATCCCGGCATCCACCTCATCAAAGACCATTACCGGAATTGAATCTGCGGAAGCGAGTATATTTTTTATTGACAGCATGACCCTTGAGATCTCGCCTCCAGATGCAATCTTTGACAGCGGCTTTAAATCTTCTCCAATATTTGGGGAGAAGAAAAACTCTATCTTACCAATTCCTTCGGGGAAAAGTCTGACAGGTTTACCTTTATAATTTATGAAAATACCACCCCCCGCTGTCCCCCCTTTGCCCTCCCCGCTTCCCGTTGCAATGCTTCGCAGCAACGGGAGCCCAGCCCCTCCTTCTGAAGGAGGGGAGAGGGGAGGTCTTAAAGGGGGGGGTGAAGGAGTGGGTTCATATAAAAAATTCACCTTGAACCTGACTTTATCCATTTTCAACTCCTTTAACTCCTTCTCCATTTGAGATTCAAATCTGCCCGCAGCCTTTTCCCTTCCTTCTGCCAGATCTATTGATAGCTTTTCCAGATTTTTTTTGAGGTTTTCTATTTCAGCAGACAGTACATCCATCCTCTCCTGACTCCTTGATAACGTTATAAGGTCATCGTCAAGCTGTTTTCTATATTTTAGTATATCTTCTATGGTCGAGCCGTATTTTCTCTTTAAGCTGCTAATCTCTGCAAGCCTGTCATCTATCCCGGATAAACGGTCGGGATTAAACTCTATTTTCTCCATATAGTCCCTGATGTTTAAGGCTATATCCTCTATCTGAAAGAGGACACCCTTCCCGCTTTCTAAAACCCTTTCCATCGTTGAATCAATTTTATTTATTTCGGTAATAGCGCCGATAATAGTATTTATTTTTTCAGTTACCGAGCCATCGGAGGAATATAGAATATCATAAGCCTCAACTGCCTTTTGATGTAATTTTTCGGCATTCTGAAGCAAGTTCTTTTCTTTTTTCAGCTCATCATCTTCACCAAGACTTAATTCTGCCTTATCTATTTCTTCCCTTTGAAAAGTCAGAAGGTCTATCCTCTGCACCCTCTCCCTTTCCTTATTTATCAATTCATCCATCTCTCTTTGCAGACTCTGGAGCCTTTGATAGCTCTCCCTGCATTTTTCCCTTAATGGCTCCGTATTGCCGAAGGAATCAAGAACAGCGCAGTGGTTTTCAGGATGGAGGAGTGTCTGATGCTCATGCTGTCCGTGTATATCCACCAGCATATCACCGATATTTTTTAATCCTGTTAGATTAATTGCATTCCCGTTTATATAACTCCTGTTTTTCCCTGAGCGGGAAACCTGCCTCCTTATTATCAGCTCCTCATCTTCCGGCTCGATTCCCGATTCAAGCAGAGTATCTTTTATCCTTTTCATCTTCGATATATCGAAGACTGCCTCGATTGCAGCCGAATCCTCGCCGCTCCTTATCATTTCATCGGATGCCCTCTCGCCCAGTATCAGACCAAGGGACTCGATTATGATAGATTTTCCAGCCCCTGTCTCTCCTGTCAGTATATTAAGTCCGGGCTTAAACTCGATATTCAATTCATCTATGATGGCATAGTTTTTAATACGCAGTTCCTTTAACATATTACCTTATCCCTGTAAATTAATGATAAGTATACTGCAAAAACTTTCCTTAAACCACTTATTAATGTATTATTAATGTATTGTTTTGTTGTATTGTTTTGTTGTATTGTTTTGTATTGACTTTCAGGTTTGGATTTGGTAAAAAACAGAAACTATATAATAACTTGTTTCCCCTCTGTTTCGCTGCGGGGAAACAAGGCACTCGAACGGATGCCCTTCGGGCACCGCTCAGCGCCGCATTATATGTAAGATAAGAAAGGAAATATAAAGGGGAGTAGTAAGTGCGTTATTATTTTGATTGGGATCCCAATAAGGCAAAAGCAAATCGTAAAAAACATGGGATTGTTTTCGAGCAAGCATCCCCTATTTTTCTTGATTCAAGAATGATAGCCGTTTTTGATGGCGAGCATAGCGAACACGAAGACCGATGGGTTACAATTGGAATTGACAGGAATGGTATCTTGTTGGTTGTAGTACATACTTTTCAGCAGGTGGATGCCGACTATTGCAGAATTAGAATTATTTCAGCCCGCAAGGCAACCGGAAAAGAATTAAAACAGTATCAGGAGGAAAATAAATGAAAAAAGAATACGATTTTTCCAAAGGTGAGAGAGGTAAGTTTTATCGTCCAGATGCAGAATTGTATCTACCTATTTACATTGAGCCGGACATGATGGAAGTGCT
>JACQEW010000117.1 GCA_016200365.1 Nitrospinota bacterium | reverse complement strand
AGAAGCCAGATTATAGATATTATTCTTGTCTGTCCTCTGTTCTCTGTCTTCTGTTAGAGGATTCTGACACTGTGAAGAAGTAGATTGAGAACCCATCCGATAAATACTGCATAGGCAAATATAAATGATACAATCATCGCCGCCCTTTTTAATCCCTGTTCTTTTATTATTACGAGAAAGTTTGCGAGACAGGGGACAAAGAGTATCATTACTGCCACACCAACGGTTATCTGAATTAAATCGAGCTCATTATTCTTTTGCAGATGAAATAACCCTGCCGCGCCATAATCCCTCCTTAAGAATCCCACGATAAACGCCCATGTAGCCTTATCAGGCAGTCCGAGCAGTCCTGTTACAAAGGGATTTGCCATCCTTTCGATAATTTTCAGGGCGCCTATTTTATCGAGGACAAAAAGGCTGAATGTCCCTATGATGAACAATGGCACCGCCTCTTTCAGAAACCACTTTACCCTGTAATATGTCTTTCTTAATATGTTTGACATCTTTGGAATCCTGATAGGAGACAGCTCCATGAGAAAATCGGATGACCTGCCCGGGATGACCTTCGATGCCAGATACCCGACTATAATGAGCTGGAGAAGGACAGTAACAATAATTATAATTAACGCCTTTTCAGATATTCCTCCCATCATCCCAAGAACAACACCTAACTGGGCGGAGCATGGAATTCCGAGGGCAAGGAGGAGGGTGGCAATAATCCTCTCCTTTCTTGTCTCGAGGATTCTTACCGTAAGGGTAGCCATCGTATCGCATCCCAATCCCAGAACCATCGGCAGCACAGCCTTTCCGCTCAGCCCCATCTTTTTAAAAATCTTATTCGACATTACCGTAAGTCTCGGCAGGTAACCTGAATCCTCCAATATGCCGAAGAAGATAAAGAAAAAACTTACAATCGGCAGGACTATGGATACGGCATAAGTAAGACCCATGGTGATTATTCCATATTCTCCGACAAAGGCATCGTGGACAATCCGAATTGGAAAGATAGTATCTATAAAAACTGCTGCCCATGGATTTATATATTCGCCGAAGATAGTCTCTTCCATAAAACCCACTGCCACCCCTGCGCCAAACTCTCCTACGAATTTATACATTATATACAGGACAGAGAGAAGTATTGGAATACCCCATACAGGGTGCATGGATAGATTACCGAGCTTCGTTCTGAATAAATCCGCTGCCCCGCCCTCGCTCTTTACCCTCACACCTTGTTTGGAATGCCCGCCGGTTAAGGTGCGGGGGTATATCCCTTCTACTACAGCCTGTCTCTTCCGGAAGTCCTCTCCTCTCAGTCGCCACCATAGGAATTACATGTATCCCTAATATCTTTTCCAATACCTTTCTGTCTATCTCTATTCCTCTTTCTGTCGCCTCATCGTATATGTTCAGAACCAGAATAATCGGAATCCCTGCCTCTGCCAGTTGAATAGTTATGAACAGACCCCTCTTCAAATTCTTTGTATCTATTACCTGAATAATCCCCTCGTGCTTTATATCAAGTAAAATATCCCTTGTTATCCTCTCATCCTCGGACCTCGGCATAAGGCTGTTTATACCGGGGCTGTCAATCAAAACAGTGCTCCCCTCTTTATAAAACGGCATCGTCCCCCTGCTTATTTCCACTGTAGTGCCGGGATAATTGGATACATCTACATATTTTCCGGTCAGCAATCCGAAGATTACGCTCTTCCCGACATTCGGATTGCCCAGAAGCACGATAGCAGAAGAATTGCTTACGATTTCCGATGATTTGTGATTGTGCATATATCCCCCATCCTATGTTTTGAAATTGATAACCATTATCAAGATATAGTTATATAATAACCCATATCAATTACAATGTCAAATTGAAGATTAATTTTTGTCAAGCCAAGTATGTCAAGCCCTAAAGAGATTCACTATAGGCAGCACAATATTTGTCCGTTTCCCAGACGCATACCTTGCTTACCTTTACATCATAGCCTTTCAAAGCCTCGCTCAATTTTTGATAGAGCCATCGGGCTATATTCTCTGAGGAAGGATTTATTTCCTGAAAGGGCGGGATTTGATTAAGGTTTTTATGGTCAAGAACCGAAAGAATATCTTCTGTCCTGCTTTTCAGAATCTTAAAATCAAGGGCTATGCCTATATCATTCAGCTTATCAGTTGTTACAAACACCTCTGCCTTCCAGTTGTGACCATGAAGGTTCTCGCAAACCCCCTCATAACCATTTAACTGATGTGCTGCTGCAAAGGATGCCCTTATACTCAATTCATATCCCATTATGGATATTTCCCAAAGTTATATAATAGAAAAAATTTAAAATGTGTAAAAAGGGGGATTAGGAGATAATGGGAATATGGAGATATTTTTTACCCTATCTCCCTATCTCCACCATCCCCATATCCCCTTTACTTACACTTTTATTAGTGGTCAGAGAATTGTAATTGAAAGATAAGCCCCTTGTCAAATTTGCGCCGCCTGCCATATCACCCTAAAATAGCTATCTTTGCTTGACATTGGCATAAATGTATAATAAATTTATCTAACCTATGGAAAAATTGGAGATATTATTAAAGGGGCTTTCCGACGAGAATCCTAATGTAAAGAGGGCGTCAACGGTAGCCCTCGGCGAATTGGGGGCTAAAGAAGCCATAAATCCCCTCATAAAACTCCTCGGAGATAAGCACTGGCAGGTAAGAGAGTCGGCGGTCAATGCCCTCGGTAAAATAGGGGCGGATGATGCCGCCGAATCGCTGGTGAAACTCCTCAATGTCGAGAAGGGGGATATTCGCAAGGCAATTCTTGACGAGGCGAGCAGCAAGGGAGGGGAGGAAAAAAAGGCTGAGCCGAAAACGGCTGTGCTTGGAGGCGGGGAGAAAAAGAAGGGTGATGAGAATTGGGAGGTGAGAAAGGCTGCAGCCCTCGTCCTTTCAAATATAAAACCCGAGCTTGCAGTAGAGCCTCTCCTGAAGATGATGACTATGGAAAATGTAAATATAAATATAAGGATCGCTTCAATCGTAGGACTCGGCAACCTTATGGCATCGCAGGCAGAAGATATGCTTATCTCGGCGCTCTCCGATGAAAACTGGGAGGTGAGAAAGGCTTCGGCTACTGCGCTTGGCAAAATAAAATCTGCAAAGTCCGTCCAGCCTTTAATAAATACCCTGTCCGACGCCAAATTTCCGGTAAGAATAGAGGCAATTATTGCATTGAATCATATTAAGTCTCCGGATTCTCTCCAGCCGATGATTAACACCATTTTAAAGGATGAAAATATCGATGTAAGAAAGACCGCTGCCATAGCCCTCGGCAATACAAAATCCGAAGAGGCAGTAGAGCCTCTCCTGAAATCATTAGAAGACAGGAACTGGCAGGTGAGGAAGGCTGCTGCCACATCTCTCGGCAATCTGAAATTTGAATCAGCCATTGGTCACCTCATTAAATATTTTGCTGACGAAAACGAGGAGGTAAGGGCTGCTGCATCAATGGCATATATGAGGATTGTAGGGTAACATTTAAGATAGCAAATTACCACGGAATGGCACGGAAAATCACAGAGAGAAAAAGTGTAAGTGTAAGTGTAAGTACAAGGAATCTATTGCTTCTCACTTTCACTTTCACTTTCACTTTATTTATCCGTGAATATCTGTGGTGAAAAATTACCATTTAAACCATGTCGGAAGAAAACGGCAATCTCAAATTAAAAATAGAAGAGCTTGAGGAATATATAAGAGAATTGAACCGCAGGCTGAAGTCTGCCGAGGCTGCCGGCGAAAGCACAAAGATACTCTCCTCCGACCTTCCCCTGAATACAAAGATTCAAAAGTCCATCTTCATTATAGTTGAGCATGTAAATGCAGAAAAAGGCTCGCTGATGCTGGTTGACACACAGAAAGGCGACGAGCTTGTGGTCGTAGAGGCTGCAACAAAGGACGGGCTTAACCCGAATCTCGTCGGCAAAAGACAGAAGATAGGGGATAGTGTGGCAAGCTGGGTTGTTCAGAACAAAAGACCCATCTTAATAGAGGATATAACCAAGGACCCCCGTTTTAAGTATAGAGGAGGGGCAGTGAAACCCGGCAGCAGCAACTCCCTCCTCTCTGTCCCGTTAATCGGCGACCAGGGACAGGTTATCGGCGTGCTGAATGTCAGTGAAAAGAGGGGAATGAGCGGTGTATTCACGGAGAGCGACATCGGAAGCCTTATCCTCTTTGCAGATAAAATTGCGCCTGTTATCGTTTACAGCGAGCTCCACGAGGAACTGAAAAAGAAAAATGACGAATTGATACAGCTCCAGAGGATGAAGGAAGACCTTACCAGCATGATTGTTCACGACCTAAAAGGTCCTCTCGGAGAAATAATGTCCAATCTCGATATTCTTACCTATAACCAGAACCTGTCCACAGAAGACAAAGAGGTGCTTGAGACAGGAATTCAGGGATGCGAAAACCTCCTCGGTATGGTCATGAACCTCCTCGATATAAGCAAGATGGAGGAGGGGAGGATGAAGCTTAACCGGGACCAATTTCAGATAGGGGAGCTTATTCAGAACAAGATAGAGCGGATGAAGGTCGTGGCGCTTCAGAAGGAATTGAAAATGACGGTGAGTCTGCCTGATGGAGATATTCCAATTACGGCAGATAAAGAGATAATCGAGAGGATAATAGCAAACCTGGTCAACAACGCTATTGCCTATTCATTTCAAGGAAGGGAGATAAAAACAAAGGCAGAAAGGGATAATGATTTTGTAAAAATCAGCGTAAGGGACGAAGGAAAGGGTATTCCAAAAGACTTCCAGGATAAAGTATTTGAAAAGTTCAGCCAGAAGACAGAGGATGGAGTAAGGAGAAGAAGCAGCACCGGGCTCGGTCTCACATTCTGCAAGATGGCTGTAGAGACGCACGGAGGCAAAATCTGGGTCGAGAGCGAAGAGGGAAAGGGAAGCACCTTCTTTTTCACACTGCCTATTAACAGCACAAAGACTTGATTTCACCACAAAGACACTAAGGACACAAAGAAAAGAAATAAAAAATGGAAAAAGGGGGGAAATAAAAATTATTTTTTCCTTTCTTTCACTATTTTCCCATTTCTCTTTAATCTTTTCTTTTATTCCCTTTGTGATCTTTGTGTCTTTGTGGTGAAAGGGTTTTTATAATTTCTTGGAGGATTTTAATGTCAGCAGCGGATAAAAGAATGAAGCTTTTAATTATTGACGATATGACCAATATGAGGCGGACAATAAGGAATATGCTCCGTTGTATTGGTTATGAATATATATCGGAGGCTGAAAACGGCGACACGGCTTTAAAAAAGATGAAATCTGAAGGTGTTGACTTTGTTATATGCGATTGGAATATGCCCGTCATGTCCGGCATCGAGCTGTTAAGAAAGGTCAGGGACGACGAAAAATTAAAGGACATGCCCTTTCTCATGGTTACCGCAGAGATAACCGAGTCGCAGATAGTTCAGGCGGCGGAGACAGAGGTGGACGGATACATAATAAAACCCTTTGTTGCAAAGACACTGGGAGAAAAGATTAACAGCATTCTCGATAAAAAGGCGAACCCGGGTGAAGCCGATAAGGCGATAACAAAGGCTATGAAATATTATGACGGCGGGATGTATAAAGAGGCGATTTCCACTTATGAAGATGCCCTGAAAATGACTCCTAAGAGCGCACGAATCCGCCATGCAATAGGGGAAGTTTACGAAAAGATGGGTATGGATGATAAGGCGATTGCCTATTACGAGGAGGCATATAAAATAAATCCTCAGTATATAAAGGTCCATCAGAGCATGGGGGACATGTATTTAAAGAAGGGAGATACAGACAAAGCCATGGAGTCAATCGAGAGGGCGGCAAAGATAAGCCCG
This sequence comes from Nitrospinota bacterium, assembly GCA_016200365.1. GTDB lineage: Bacteria > Nitrospinota > Nitrospinia > UBA9942 > UBA9942 > JACQEW01. Next base: position 3,454 of record JACQEW010000117.1, on the reverse strand, counting down.
AATAATCCGCAGAGGCAGGCGCAGCTCGGAAAGATATATCTGGCTAAGGGAGAGGTAGAGAAGGCGGATAAGGCGTTTAAAACAGCCGTAAATGTTGACCCGAAAAATGCAGAGCTGAGGACAGATATTGGGGAGGCGTATTTAAAGAGCGGGCATGATGAAAAGGCTGCAGAGTCGTTCAAAGGCTCGCTGAATGTAGTCGAAAACATCCATGTCTATAACAGGCTCGGCATCGCACTGAGGCGGAAGGGAAAACATTTAGAGGCTATAGAAGAATATAAAAAAGCGATTAGACTTGACCCTAAGGATGAGGCTGTATACTACAACATGGGCAGGGCGTATTTAGAGGTAAAAAAGAAGATAGAGGCTGTATCGGCATTTAAAAAAGCACTTGAGATAGACCCGAATTTTAAGGAATGCAAAGAGGCTCTTTCGGGATTGGAGCAAACTTAATAGAACGCAGATGACACAGATTAAACGGATTTTCACAGATTTTTAAAAAAGATAGAAGTTAGAAAATAGAAATCTATCTTCTGACTTCTATCCTCTATCATCTACTTATATCTGTGTTAATCCGTCTCATCCGTGTCATCCGTGTTCTATATCATGGGTTATGGCAAAAAAGAGGAAGACAGAATTAGATATTGACCTTATACCTGCAGGGGATAAAAAAGAGGAGGTAAAGACAGAAGAAGGAGAGGGTGAAAAAGAAAAGATAAAAACACCCCTTTCAAAAAAAAAAATTATAATCCTTATATCCTCTGCTGTCGCTGTTATTCTGATAATCGCTATCATCATATTCTTCACCCGTAAACCCAAAAAAGAAGAGCCGGTCAAAAAAACCCCGCCGGCAGCAGTAGAAATTATCCCGCTATATTCATTCGAGCCGTTCTTTGTACCCCTTTCAGGCGGCGAGCCGCTTCGACAGGCTCACGATGTATCCGAAGGGAAATTCCTTAAAATCTCCGTAGCGGTTGAACTGAGCGATAAAGATGTAACAAAGGAGATTGAAAGGAATATAGTCCTGCTGCGGGAAAATATCTTCTTTATATTAAAGACCAAGGGACTGAAGAATTTTCAGGACAAAAACGAGAGGGAAAAACTTGCGAAGGACATTACAACTACCATAAATATGGCGCTTCAGGCAGGAACTGTAATCAGGCTGTATTTCACTGAATTTTTAGTGCAATGAACAAAAACTTGATTTTACCGCAGAGACGCAGAGGCACAGAGATGAAGAACCGACAACTAACAACTGACAACAAACAACAGTTTTAGGTTGTAAGTTGTAGGTTGTTAGTTTTTCTCTGCGTCTCCGCGCCTCTGCGGTTTATAATTTCGTTAATTTCTTTATGGCTGATATAAAATTGATAACATCAAAAATAGACAGAGATGGGTTGAAAAAACTTGTTGATGACGGCTTCAAGGATATGGTTAAGTATGTTGTAGATTTAAAACAAAGGCGGATTGCCATAGGCGGCGAGCTTCATGCAGACGGGGAGCAGATGCTCATTGAAAACGGAAGCGAGCAAAAAGACATCTGGGGGGCAAATTATTACCCCGGCAAAGGAGAATCGGGCTGTATCGAATATACCTCAATGATTAATATCCGCCCCTCTCAAAAGAATAACAGCATGGAAGTTATGGACGAAGATTTGAGGAAAAAGATAAGGGAGATGACCTTTGAGTTAATAGGAAGCGGAGAGGAATTATAGATGCAGCATTCTGGATTAACAAAAGAGAGATGGTCATCTTTTTCCTCATTACAGCAGATACTGATGATAGGAAACGAAATGAACAGGGCAAAAAGGCTGTTTTCACCGCCCGATAAAATGGGATTAAAACTCTGTTACGAAAGGGTTCTTTATTTGACAGACCTCACTGTTCAATCGGATATTCGGAGAGGGTTAAGAAAGGAGATGCTTCGCTGGCGTGATCTGGTTGCCGGAGAATATGTCTCTTTGAGCATAGAGAATATGCCTGACATAAACAAACATCTAAAAATCTTTAAGTCTCTCCTGCTCTTAAACCCCGAAAGTGCAGGACAGATAGCTTATCTTATTACATGATACTGAAAGTCTCTACGATTATATTATTCGCAGCAACAGGTCTTCAGACCTGTTGCTGCAGACTTTATCTCCTCCCCTTTGTAAAATGACTTATCTCAAACATTTTTCCCTTCTTTTCCTGTTTCCTGCAGTTTCTCTTGAATCCATAGATTAGCGATGGTTTCTATTGAAACTCCTTCCCTTTTAGATAAGAGGAGAAGTTTATTGTCTCCTACTTCTACTATTTCTAAAGAGTCAACTGCTCTGCAAAAAATTACCCTTTCAAATATGCTTCTCCTCAGCCCATAAGTATCCGCATGTTTTGTATGCCCTATCCAGCTTTGAACCGATGGGTTTATATCCTTCCAATCTAAAATCTCTTTACGATATAGACTGCTCATCTTTTTCAATCTCTTTATAAATCTCATACTGTTATCTTTTCACCTAAAAATACCTCTTTGATTAAGATTGTCATTCCCGCGTGCATTTGGCGGGAATCCATGTTTTAAAGCTGGATGCCCGACAGAAGCATTCGGGCATGACAGAGGGACGGGGTCTTGGTGAAGGTTTGAGTTACAAAAAATATCGCGGGCAGGGGCTTTGCCCCTGCACCCCATCAAAAAAACAACCCCCTACCCCCCCTTTATTAAGGGGGATTAGAAAATAGAAAATTAGAATCTAGAAAATAACTACTGGCGGGAAGAAGGAAGAGACAGACGAAACCCGACGTAGCTGTACCGTCCCGTAGGCACGAACCCGTCGCGGTCAGATGCCCGCAAGAACCGCGGTCCGTAGTTCCACGAACCGCCGCGAAGCACCCGGTATTGTCCGCTATCAGCACCTCTCGGATTATTCTTCGGACTCTTTCTGTAATAATCATCAGCATACCAATCGCTGCACCACTCCCATACATTACCTGTCATGTCATACAATCCTAATCCATTTGCCTCCTTCTGTCCTACTGGATGTGTTTTACTGCCAGAATTTTTATCATACCATCCTACACTGTCAATGTTATTACCCCCTGAATATTTCTCGCTCCTCCCTCCACTCCTCGCTGCATATTCCCACTCCGCCTCTGTTGGCAGTCTGTATTTGTTGCCTGTCTTTTGATTGAGCTTATTGATATATTCCTGAATGTCATCCCAACTAACTTGCTCAACAGGGCAGTCATCGCAGTTTTTGAAATATGATGGATTGCTTCCCATTATTCCTGTCCATTGCCTTTGTGTAACCTCATATTTCCCCATGTAAAAATCATCAACACATACTTCATGGACAGGCTTTTCATCACTATCCCCATCTCCAAAGGTATCCCCCATCTGATAGCACCCGCCTTTGACAAAGACCATGCCTGTTAAGGGGTCTTTGTAAATCCCCCCTAACCCCCCTTTTTCAAAGGGGGG
>JACQEW010000133.1 GCA_016200365.1 Nitrospinota bacterium | reverse complement strand
TGGCTGGAAAAACAGGATTTGATAAATACGATGGGTTATAAGGAGCTAATGGAGTGGCTTGAGAGAAGGCATGAATAAAGATATATCACTGCTCAAAACAAAAAGTTGTTAAATTTAATAGTCTTACATGATAGACAAATTTGGTTGAGCGAAAAAGAGAAGATAATGCAGCGTATACCTATAAATATGAAACGGACTGATTGAAAATTTTGAGTTACAGTATTAAAAGAGCTTATTGATTACCTCCAGTTCTCCCGGATGACGTTGTGGACTATTTACGCATCGAGCATTATATGAATCGGGGGATTGGTTTTGACTAACTGGTAATATCCCTCACTGCTTTAATCAGTCTCTCAATATCCTCCTCTGTATTAAAATATCCCACACTAACCCTTACCGTTCCGACAGGGAATGTCCCTATTGTCCTGTGGGCATTGGGGGCGCAGTGCAGACCCACACGGCTCATAATATCGTATTTTTCATTTAATATGTTGCCGACTTCTGCCGGGTCTTTCTCCCCGATGTTAAACGACACCACAGAAACCCTTTCTGCTGGATTTGGAGACCCGTAGAGTTTTACTCCTTTTATCTTTTTAAATTCACTCATAATTTCAGCGGCAAAATGCAATTCCTTATTCCTTATCTTTTGCAGCCCTTCCTTCTGTATAAATTCTATTCCTGCACCAAGCCCTGCAATGCCGGGTGTATTAAGTGTTCCTCCCTGAAATTTATCGGGCAAAAAATCCGGCATCTCATCGGATTCCGAGTTGCTTCCCGTCCCCCCTTCTATTAAAGGCTCTACATCGAGTCCGTCTTTTATATATAAAAATCCTGTCCCCTGGGGACCGAAAAGGCTCTTATGCCCTGTGCAGGCAAGTATATCAATATTATCCTTTTGAACATCAATTGGCAGAAGCCCTGCTGACTGTGCAGCATCAAGGAGGAATACTATTCCTTTTTTTCTTGCTATCTCTCCCACATCTTGGATTGGCATTATTGTTCCGACTACATTTGAGGCGTGGGTGATAACTATTAGTTTTGTATTTGACTTTATCTCTTTTTCTATGTCATTTGGATTGAGGAATCCTTCTTTTGAGCATTTAACCACTGTCTTGGCGACACCCTCTTTTTCCAGTCTTTTTAGGGGTCTCATGACCGAATTATGCTCCATGCTGGATGTTATTACATGGTCGCCTGCCTTTAATATACCCTTCAAAGCCAGATTTATCCCCATCGTAACATTGAAGGTAAAAATCACATTACTGCTTGAGGGGATGTTAAAGAAGGAGGCTATTCTCTCCCTAACATCAAAGATTATTCTGTCGGTCTGCATGGACATCTTGTGTCCACCCCTCCCCGGACTCGAGCCGTATTTTTGCAGGGTATAATTTACGGCAGTGTAGACCGCTTCAGGTTTTGGAAAAGATGTCGCTGCATTATCGAGATATATGCTCATAAGGAAGTTGGTGAGTTGAGGAGTTTAAAAAGTCCTAATTTTCTTAACTCTTTAACTCCTTAACTCTAAAACTCTTTAACTCTTTTAAGGATATATTATCCCTGAATATAAAAAATAACCCCAGAACAAATACTATTCCCATTTGTATGAACCAGGTTATTATGCCGAAGTTTACAGCAGCAACTTCAGTCACCTTATATATTTCATGAAGTCCTATCACACAGGCTGCCTGGTAGGAGCCGAGAAATCCCGGAGTTGGAAATATGCTTATGAGAACGCCGATGACAACCACCAGAACAAGAATCGAAATATATGGCAGATCGTTAAATTCAAATGCTAAATAAAATGGGTAATAACTAACTATCATAAATATCCATATAATTGCCGAAAGCAGGCTTATTAAAAGGAGGGATTTTATATCCTTGAGGATGCCAAGCCCCTGTGCAAAGGAGTTTATAAATTCTATTATCTTATACGAAAATCTGTCAGGGAGTGGTTTTATGATAAACCTTATTATGCTTAATATCCTCTCTTTAAAATGAACCAGCATATATGAAAAAATCACTATACCTATAGAAATAATAAGTGTCGCCATTCCGAATTTACGAAGTATGCTGACAATTGCCACATCCTTGAAATTTCCTGCGGATAGAAATATATCTGACCTGAAAACTAACAGCCATGTCATAATAAACATAAGGCATAGGATATCAAACAGTCTTTCAACAAAGACTGTTGCAAAGGATACGCTGAAGGAGAGGTTCTCTCTCTTGCCGAGCAGATAAGCCCTTATAAATTCCCCTGCCCTTGCAGGCAGCAGATTTCCCATAAATCCTATCATCAGAGGAGAGAAAAGGTCTGATGTCTTTATACCATTCTTGATTGGATTTACCAGATATTTCCAGCGGATTGCCCTGAAAAGATAGGTCAATAGAATAATCAAAATTGCAGGGAGCAGGCTTAAATAATGGACTGAGGAGAGGGCGTTGAAAAGCTCGCCGAGTGTGATATTTTTAAATGTATAATAGAGCGCCCCGGCTGTAATCAGCAGTGTTATGATTAAATGTTTATTTTTCACTATTAAGCACTCCTTTCGCTATGGTGATATCCTTTTCTATCTGTTTTTTCAATTCCCCGGCAGAGCCGAATTCAATCTCATTTCTCAGCATCTTTATAAAAAATATTTCTATCTCCTTTCCGTATATATCTCTAGTAAAGTTGAATATATGAATCTCCACGTTGAGCTTGTCCCTGTGAAATGTCGGATTAAAGCCCACATTAGCCACTCCGTCAAAAATCTCTCCATCAATCAATGCCTTTGCAGCATATACCCCCGTATGGGGTATTAACTCATACGATGTATCTATATTTGCAGTGGGGAACCCTATCATACTCCCTGTTTTAAATCCATCTGCCACCTTCCCCTCGATAGAATAGCGCCTCCCCAGCAGCCTCTTTGCCTTTTCAACATCGCCTTCTTCAATTGTATCCCTTAACAGTGTGCTGCTCACTATCTGATCGTCAACCATTATTGCATCTATAACCGTCACCTTAAATCCAAACTCCTCCCCCATCTTTTTGAGATATGTAATAGTACCTTCTCTCCCTTTTCCAAAGGTATAATCATATCCGACAAAGACCTCTTTCACGCCGATATTTCCTATTAGAGTGTCTCCGGCAAAATCCCTCGGATGCTGCTCGGCAAATCTTTTTGTAAAATCAGCGCATACAGTTATGTCAATGCCCGACTCTGCGATAAGCTGCATCTTCTTTTTAAAGGTGGTAAGGAGAGGCGGGGTTTTTGCCGGCGATACCACACGCAAAGGATGCGGCTCGAATGTGTAAACGATACTTGTCCCTCCAATCTCCTTTGCCCTCTCAATTACCTGTCTGAATATCTCCCTGTGTCCGATGTGGACTCCGTCAAAATTGCCAAGGGTTAAAACAGGATTTTTTATCTCATCTTTAATATTTTTAGAGCCTCTGATGATTTTCACGGCAAAACTACTTTATCATGTGATTTTAAAGATTGTCAAATTATGATAAATTAGATTAAAACCTATATGAAACTTCTTTTAGTGCTTCCAACGAATGAGCGGAGTTATTGGGGCGGTGTTTCTAAAAGCGGCAAGGCAGGATTTGTGCGTCTAAGCCTTCCTACTATTGCCGCTCTTACACCCAAAGAATGGGATGTAGAAATACTGGATGCGAGGGTTAAACCGGTTGATTACGATGCAGATGTTGACCTTGTGGGGATAACAGGTTTTACGGCAGAGATGCCCAGCGCTTATAACATAGCAGATAATTTCAGAAAGAAGGGGAGAAAGGTTGTGATGGGCGGCGTGCATGTCTCGGCGCTTCCCGATGAGGCGCTCCAGCATGCCGATGCAGTAGTAATAGGCGAGGCAGAACTTGTTTGGCATAAACTCCTATCGGATTTTAAGAGCGGCGGATTAAAACCAAAGTATCGTGCAGATAAGCTGTGCGATATGAAAAATATGGTCATCCCACGCAGAGACCTTCATGACAGGGGGATGTATTCCAGTTTTTATACCCTTCAGGCGACCCGCGGTTGTCCGTTTAACTGCGACTATTGTGCTGTAACGGCATTTTTTGGCAATAAATTCAGGGTCAGGCCTGTTGACAATGTAATTGAAGAGATAAAGGGTTTTGATACAAAAGAATTTTTCTTTATGGATGATAATATAGCAGGCAGGCCAGGATATGCAAAAGAGCTTTTTACGAAACTTATACCTTTGAAGCTTAACTGGGGCAGTCAGGCATCAATCACAATGGCAAAGGATTCGGAGCTTTTAAGGCTGTATGCAGAGAGCGGCGGCAAGTATGTGTTTATCGGTCTTGAAAGCCTCTCTCAGAAAAATCTTGAAAAGATGAACAAAGGTTGGAATTCCGCAGAAGGCTACAAAGATGCGATACAAAAGATACATGATGCAGGTATAAATATTGTTGGGAGTTTTGTGTTCGGACTGGATGAAGACGACAAAACTGTCTTTAAAAACACATTCGATTTTATAATAGAGACAAATTTGGATGCGGCACAGTTCCATATACTTACACCGCTCCCTGGCACAGTAACATATAATATACTTGAAAAGGAGGGGAGGATAATTGACAGAGATTGGGCAAAATACCATACAGGCGAGGTTGTGTTTAAGCCTAAGGGCATGACTGCGGAGGAACTTCAGAACGGCTACTACTGGATATTTAGAAATACATATACAATTAAGAATATTCTCAAACGCAGCTTTAGAAGTTACAAAGGTATTGTCTACAGGCTTGCTGTGAATTTAAGCTATAGAAATAAGGCATTGAAGATGCCATCAGCACGGTCAAAATAACCAATTTAGACACAACCCCCTAACCCCCTTTATTAAGGGGGAATTCCCCTCTCTTTTTCATTATTCCCCCTTATTAAAGAAGGGGGAATGAGGGGGTTGTTATAAAAAACAACTTATTACCACTAGGGTAAAAATTTCAGAGTATACCTGAAAACCCTTTATTTATAGGTGTTTTCAATTTCGCAACTCCATCGAGGGAAAGTCTGCGGCTATTTTTTTTCTGCCGCAACTGTGATACTTGCTATTTTCAATGCGTTACCAATACCTTTTACCGCTTTATCTGCCAATAGATTCGCTTCGCTCACTACATGTTTTGCAATAGGGTCGTTACTATCGAGGCAGTTTGAATCGCTTTTTTGTAAGATAGCAGGATTGGAGAGCCCCGCATCTTCTATCATTTTCAGATAATCATCCATCTGAACCGCGCCGGCAATACATCCCACATAGGCATTCACATTATTTTTAATCCATGATGGCAATTTTCCTGTAAGGACAATATCGGATACAATCATCCTGCCGCCGGGCTTTAAAATCCTGTAGATTTCTTTAAAGACTTTTCCCTTATCCGGTGCGAGATTTATGACGCAGTTGCTGATAACAACATCTACGGAATTGTCCTCTACAGGCAGATTTTCTATATCTCCCGGTCTGAATTCTACATTTTCGAAATTCTCCTTTCTGGCATTCTCCCTTGCCTTTTCTATCATCTCGGGGGTCATGTCTATACCAATAACCCTGCCTGTATCACCAACTCTCTTAGCCGCGAGAAAGCAGTCTATCCCTGCACCTGAGCCTAAATCAAGAACCGTTTCACCCTCTTTTAACGATGCTATTGCGACAGGATTGCCGCAGGAAAGTCCGAGGTTTGCCTCCGCCGGTATGGATGACAAGTCTTCATCCGAATATCCTGATACACAGGCAGACACATTTGCCTTTAAATCAGAGCCGCAGCAGCTTCCCTTTTTAGACGCTATGCTTCCATAAGCCTTTTTTACAGTTTCTTTTACATTATTCATATTCCCCCCCTTATTTAAACTATCCAAAACCCAGCTCGCTACCTGTTGTGCTGCCTCCTTCCGCTCTGCTTCCGGCACAGAGTCTATATCAAATAATTCTGTATATTTCTTATAGTGGGACAAGGCATCAAAATGAAATAAATACTCTTTATCAATCATATTTTCCAGAATTCTTCCATGACATTTTAGAAAACACCCATCTATAAGAACTACCTTTTTGGCTTTTTTGACCCAATTAGCCATAGCGGAATGAGGTACAGTTAATAATTCCCCATGACAACTGCGACGGTAAGGTTCCGCTTTCGATACAAAGTTAGCAGCAAGGCGGGCAATTTCTCCCCTTATACAAGCTCCCTCGCAAGAAAAGACAGGTATTTTCCCTTCATTTAAATTTTTTGTTCCAACTTTTTCTCCAATGGGACATTTCCCATTAGTACTGTTCACTTTAATAGTAAAGGTCCGCACAGTTTTATCCATGATTTTCTCTCCTATTTTTTTGAGGTAAAGGAAATTATAAAATCTTGACAGGATTAACAGGATTAAATTTTTAAATATTTTTTATCCTGTTTTATCCTGTCCATCCTGTCTAAAATCAGGTTTTTTTGTTGAAATCCTCAATGGTATATATAACATGCAGAACCCGAAAATACCTGTCAGGATTAACCCCATCCCAAAACATCCCGCAATTACCCCTGGGATTCCCTGAAGATAGATGATAGCCGCAACAATCAGGGCAGAACCTGTAATTATTCTTAAAGCCCTGTCAGCCCCTCCTACATTCTGTTTTATTGAAAGACCACAGCAATGTATCCCTTCATTCATTTTAAGCACCTCCTTTAGCGAGGCTAAAGCCTCGCACTACAATATTATTTTCCACAGCACTGGGTCATAAATCGGGACATCCAGCCCTTCATACCTTCGGGCTGTTTTGTATCGGGCATACAGCATTTGAAAAATTCTATGCACTTCTCAAAATTCATTGCCTTTTCCATACAGCCCTGACACTCTTTTATGTGAGATTCACATTCCTCTTTCAGCTTCTTCCCCAAATCCCCGTCTATAAAATCTTCCATACACGACATGAAGTCTTTACAGTTCATTCTCTATCACCCCCTCCTTTTAGCCTAGGAAATTATAAAAACCATTAAGGAGAGAGGGAGAAGAAGATGGTGAAATGGAGAAAAAGATTTTAATGCTTTATTGTTTTTTCTCCCACATTCTCCATTTCCCCTTTTCTCCTTAATCTTTTTCTTTTGTGCCTTTTTTAGGCTCGCAATAAATATCGCCGTTTTTGTCATACAGCACCTGACACTCTTTGCTTAAAATTTTCCGTAATCTACCCCTTGCCCTGTGGAGTTTTATCTTTACCGCGTCCAGCGATATACCGAGCATATCCGCTATATCCGAATTTTTAAGACCCTCTATATCATGGAGCAGGATGACAGCCCTGTAATCCTCTGGAAGTTTTGCGATATAACTCCTTATACACTCTGCCATCCTTGCCTTATAAATCTCATCTTCTATCAAAGGAATTTTTGCATCATAGAGAAACTCATCATCCGGCTCCAGAGTCTCCTCTTTAAGAGTGCGTTTATTCTTGCGAAAGGAGTCGAAACATACATTGGATGCAATCTTGTATATCCACGATGTAATAGATGAATCTGAACGAAGTTTATCAATTCCATTCCAGACCCTTATAAATGCTTCCTGAGTCAATTCCTCTGCATCCGCCTCATTCCGGGTCATTCTGTATATGAAGTTATATATCCTCGATTCGTATTCTTTAAATAGATTCAAAAATCTCTCTTTTTTATTTTCCAATTTTCCGCCCTCTGACTATATAGACGAATTTTACATTAAAAAGGATACACTTTTTAAAATAAATCACTCCATGACTTTTTTTGCCTTTTTTGATAAACTCTTTTTATAATAGTTCACCGCAGAGACGCAGAGGCGCTGAGTATGGAAATTAATCAAATAACAAAAACTGGTCATTAGTCATTTGACTAATACTTCATTTCCTTTCTCTGCGTCTTTGCGTCTCTGCGGTGAACTATTACACTGTTATGAACCTATCTTCAAAGGGATTTTCTCAGCCTGAAAGGGCGGAAGAAAATCTTAAAGCAATAGAAGCTGTTATAAAAGCTCAAAGCTCAAAGCTCAAAGCTCAAAGCTTAGATGAGGCTCTATCTATTATAACATCGGAGTCGGCAAATTCATTTGACCCTGACAGGTCGCTCAATAATTTCGAGAGATTCTTTACATCAGTCGGCGAGCCTTCCATACTCGATGTCATTTTTTCGGATATTTCTAAAAATATCAGGTCGCTTTCCTTCCTCTTTTCGGGGAGCCAATACCTGAGCGATATTTTAATTAAAACCCCTTCTTATGCCGGATGGCTTTTAAATCCACATATCCTGAAGAAGTCGAGATTTAAGGATGAAATGTATGACGACCTCTCGGAGATGTTTTCAAGGAATGCCTCATCAGGCTCAAAAGAGATAATGAATACCCTCCGCAAATTCAAGAACAGGGAGCTCTTGCGGATAGGTTTAAGAGACTTGATGAGGGAGTCCGATACCATAGAAACAATAGAGGATTTATCCAATACAGCAGATACCTGCCTGCAAAAGGCTTATGAATACTGCAATGGAGAATTGGTGAGAAAATATGGCGCACCTTTTTTTGAAGATATGGACGGCTCTGAAAAACTTTGTGAATTTGTAATACTCGGCATGGGAAAGCTTGGCGGCAGGGAGCTGAATTTCAGCTCCGATATTGACCTCCTGTATATATATTCCTCTGATAAAGGCATGACATCCGGCATAGAGTCGCCCAACAGAAACATTGAAAATCAGATAACAACCCATGAATATTTTGTCCACTTGTCAAGGATGATTACAAAGATGATTACTGAAATAACCGATGAGGGACAGGTCTTCCGCATAGACCTCGATTTGAGACCCGAGGGCAAGAGCGGAGATATAACCAATTCCCTAAGAAGCGCCGAGATATATTATGAATCATGGGGGCAGGCATGGGAGAGGCAGGCTCTTTTAAAATGCAGACCTGCAGCAGGGAGCATGTCATTGGGAAAAAATTTTATGGAAACGATAAGACCCTTTATATTCAGGAAATATCTCGACTTTTCGGCATTGAGAGAGATAAAGGAGATGAAGGATAAGATTAACCGCAGCCTCGAGATTAAGAGAAACGGCAAGCATAATGTGAAGCTTGGATACGGAGGTATAAGGGAGATTGAGTTTATTGTCCAGTCATTTCAATTGATATACGGCGGAAGGGAAAAATGGCTCAGGGATAAGAATTCAATGAGGACACTTCACCGCATCTCGGAAAAGGGGTTTCTTTCATATTCGGAATATTTTAGCCTGTCCAATGCCTATCTGTTTTTGAGAGACATCGAGAACAGGATTCAACTGCTGAGCGGAAGACAGACCCATGATATTCCCGAAGATCCTGAGGAATTGATAACATTGGCAAGGAAGATGGGGATAAATAAAAATTTTCACGACCCACTTTCGTGGGTGCCCCGAATTTCCAATTTCCAATTGATGGAAATGTACAATTATCATACGGAAAATGTCAGGAAGATATACGATAACCTATTTTCTACCGACATATACGATATTACCGAAATGAGGGAAGATGTATCGCAATGGCAGATAGATATTGACGACCCCGTATCTTCTATTGCCGTTCTTAAGGAGATAGGATTAAAATCGCCTGAAATGACACGCAGGAATCTTCTTTTAATGAGGGATGGCGGCGCCTATGCCCATCCTACCGTCCGAAGCAAAAGATATTTCAACCGCACGCTGCCGTCTCTTTTAAAAAAATGCGCTGAATTGCCCGATGCAGATTTGGCAATCAATAACTTTGAAAAATTTATAGATGCCGGCAGGGTGAGAGAGATGATTTATTCAGTCCTTTCCGGAAGCGAGGGCACAGTTAAGAGCTTAAGCTCTATCTTCGGGACAAGTCAATACCTTTCAAACATACTCATTCAACAGCCTGAGCTGGCGGATGCAATTTTAATAACTGAAAACATCTATCAGGGAAAGACAAAAGAGATGCTAAGGGATGGGCTTGCCGGAATTTTGAAGTCCGCTGATACTTACGAAAGCTCCCTCGATGAATTATGTAAATTCAAGAGGGGAGAGGAATTGAGGATAGGATTAAGAGACATACTGGGAATAGCAGGGCTTCGGGATATAATGTCGGAGCTTTCCAGTCTGGCTGATGTCTACATAGAGTTCTCCATTAAATTGGTGGAAGATGACCTTGTAAAGAGGTATGGGGAACCGATGGAGATAACCCCACCTTTCTCCTCCCCTTATTTAAGGGGAGGATTGAGGAGTGGTTATTCAAAGGGGCGGGGAACCCAAGCGAAGCTTGGGGCGGGGGATTTTGAGAGAAGCAGATTTGCAATTATAGCTATGGGCAAACTTGGGGGAAGGGAGCTGAGTTTCGGGTCGGATCTTGATATAGTCTTTGCCTATTCCAATGACGGAGAGACAACTGGAAGTCGGGAGTCGGGAGTCGGTAGGAGCCGTCTCCAGACGGCGATAGAGTCAAAAGATAGGATCAGCAACCATTTCTTTTTCTCCAAGCTCTGCGAAAAACTGATATATGCGATAAGCGGGATGACCCGCTTCGGTTTCGCGTATAGGGTTGATACGAGGCTGCGTCCTGATGGAGAAAAGGGCGTCCTCGTTATGACACTCAAAGGGTATGAAAATTATTATCAAAAGAGGGGCGAGGTATGGGAGAGACAGGCGCTTACAAAGGCGAGATTTATTGCCGGAGATGAGAGGCTCGGCATGGAATTGATAAATATAATTCACAGTTTTGTATACGATACCCCCTTTGAGCCTGCTGTTGCAAAAGAGATTGACAGGATGAGAAAGAGGATTGAGCAGGAGCGTATAAAATCTGCTTTAGGCAGGGATATAAAATTGGGAAGGGGAGGGATAGTCGATATAGAATTTATAATACAGTTTCTCCAGCTTAAATATGGCGGTAATTTTAAGGAGATCCGCGGGACAGGAAGTCTGGACACCATGAAATTTCTCAGGGAAAAGAGGCTTATCTCAGAAATGGACTATCAGACCCTTTCAATGAGCTACCTTTTTTTAAGGAAGATTGAGAGCCGTATCAGGATAGAGCATGACCGCCCTCTGAGCATTATCCCCGATTCGAGGGACGAGCTTTCATCGCTGGCAAAAAAACTGGGTTATAAAGACAACGGTGAAAGCGCAGGTGATAAATTATACAAAGACTTCGAGTCCTGCACTGAAAAGGTAAGGGAGGTATATAATAGAATAATTTTCAATTTCTAATTACCAATTTCTAATAAATTTTCAATGCCCAATTTTCAAATGTATCCATTGGATATTTTGTTTTTTTATTGGAAATTAGAAATTGGAAATTGGAAATTTTAAAAGGTATTTTAGATGAATCCCCCATTGAAAGAACCATCCCTTATATACATCGGTATATACCTCATATCCTTCTCCACCCTCCTGTTTGAAATCTCTCTGACAAGGGTCTTTTCTATCGCACAGTGGTATCACTTCGCCTTCATGGTCGTAAGCATGGCACTCCTCGGATACGGTGCAAGCGGCTCCTTCCTGATGCTCTTTCCATCCATACTGAAAAAAGATACCTATTCTGTTTTATCAAATGGGGCTCTATTCTTTTCCATATCTTCTCTCTTATCATACATCATTACGAATCATATAGCCTTTGACCCTGTAAAGATTGCATGGGACCCTTTGCAGATAATTTACCTGTTTATCTACTACATCCTTCTTTCCATCCCTTTCTTTTTTTCCGGCATGACCATATCCCTAAGTCTTTTTAGATTCAGCGATAGGGCTCACAGGATATATTTCTCCGACCTTCTTGGTGCAGGAAGCGGCTGTCTGTCTGCACTCATTATATTTTTTCTGATAGGGGTATCCAATGCTGTAGCAGCATCGGCAATTTCGGGTATATTGGCATCTGCTGTATTTTATGCTGCAAAGAGAGGGCAGGGTTTTCCCTATCGCCTTTTTCTTATAACCATCCCCCTGTCGCTCATAATTTTCTCACCGTCCTTTATGGAAATAAATATATCTTCATATAAAGGACTCCCTGCTGCCCTTCGCTATCCTGATGCAGAGAAAATAGAAACAAGATGGGATTCCTTGCAGAGAAAATAGAAACAAGATGGGACTCCTTCTCAAGAATAGATGCAGTAAAGAGCGGGGCTGTAAGATTTGCACCCGGCTTAAGCCTCAAATTTCAGGAGAGGCTGCCCGAGCAGATAGGGCTTACAATTGACGGCGGGAGCCTCAATGCAATTACAAAATTCAGCGGCAATAAGCAAGAAATCTCCTTTACAGACTATCTTCCATCGGCTGTCCCCTATTATCTTACAGAACCTAATGATGTGCTTATATTTGACCCAAGGGGCGGACTGGATGTCCTCTCGGCAATCTACCATAACGCACAGAATATCGAGACCATAGAATTCTATCCCTTGATTATTGATATGGTAAAAAATGATTCAAAGATTGGCGATGCAAGGGCATTTATCCGCGCCTCAAAAAAAAGATATGACATAATCCAGATTTCGCCGCAGGATACGCTGGCAGCAGCATCGTCAGGGATATACGGATTGACAGAGGACTACCATTTTACTGTTGAGGCATTTAAAGACTATATCGGACACCTCGACGAAAAGGGCGTTCTATCAATTACCCTTTATCTCATCCCGCCGCCGAGACATGAGCTGCGAATCATAAGTATGGCGCTGAAGGCTCTTGAAGAGATAGGTGTCCCCTCACCTGAAAATCATATATCTGTTATCAGGACATGGGGGACAATTACAATCATCATAAAAAGAGATGAATTAAGCCGCTCCGATATTAAGAAGATAAAGGAATTTTGCAGGGAGAGGCATTTTGACATTGAATATTATCACGGCATAAACAGGGAGGAGACAAACATATACAACAGGTTTCAGGAGCCGCTCTATTTTAATCTTATATCGAAAATAATAGATGCGCAGGTTCGGGAGAGATTCTTTAAAGACTATCTGTTTGATATAAGTCCGGTTACTGACGATAGACCCTTCTTTCATCACTTTTTTAAATGGGATAGAATCAAAGATACCTATAATATCTTTGGGGAAAAATGGCAGCCCTTTTTAGAGGGCGGATATATTGTCCCGGCAGTCTTTATACAGGCGTTGATTGCAAGCATCATTTTTATAGTATTACCCATATTTTTTTTCATAAGGACTCCCGACTCTCGACTGACAGGCGGGACGCCTGTCCTGCTATCATATTTCTTTTTCATAGGTATGGGATTTATGTTTGCCGAGATAAGCATGATACAGGTGTTTATACTTTATTTAGGACATCCTGTCTATTCCATATCCACAGTGCTCTTTACCATTCTAATCTCATCAGGCATAGGTAGTTATGTCTCAGGCAAAAATATAAAAAGTCGGGAGTCGGGAGTCGGGAGTCGGGAGTTTAGGTTCTGTCTTTTAGCTCTATGCAGTATCATAGTCATATATGCCTTATCTTTACCATCGTTGCTTGAAATAATATTACCTGAAGGGATTATATGGCGGCAAATAATCTCTTTTATCCTTCTCTTCCCGATGGGGTTTCTCATGGGAATGCCCTTTCCAAGAGGTATAAGAATATTGACCTCCCCTTCATCCCCTCCTTCACAACCTCCCCCTTCCCCTCCTTCTGAAGGAGGGGATAGGGGAGGTTGGCTGATACCCTGGGCATGGTGTGTAAACGGCTGTTCTTCTGTGATGAGCTCTGTCCTTGTAATCCTGATAGCCCTATCATTTGGCTTTAAAACCGCCCTCATCCTTTCAGCAGCAGCTTATGCCTGTGCGCTTATTATTTTTAATTCGTCAATCCTAACCCGGACAGTCCGGAACCAAAAAGGAAAAAACATTTTAACGCAAAGACGCAAAGGATAAAGAAAGTCACAAAGAGATAATTGTTCAAGCACATCTTTGCGCCTTTGCCTCCTTTCTTTTAACTTTGCGTTAAAAAATTTTTTGCCAAAAAAGCAAGAATTTTACGAATAAGAGCCTGAAGGCTTGAGCTACAGAAACACCGTTACTTAGCCGATTTTTCGATGTCTATTATCTTGCTCCCGCCAGGATAATCCGTGCTGACCACTGCTACGGCATTTGAGAGCTTGGCTATCTTCTCCTCTATCCTCCTCGCATTCTCCATCAGCAGCCTGAGCTTAGACATTATATTTTCGTCTTTCTCATATCTCTTTTGCAATAGATGGACTGTCATTACTATGCTCGTAAGGGGGTTATTTATCTCATGGCTCAAGGCTGCTGCTACCTCCTTTAATACCCTGAGCCTTTCAATCTCTATCTTCTGCTCCTCCATCTTTTTCTTTTCTTCGATAAGTCTTTTCCTTTCAAAGCAATGCTCTACAACAAAAGGGAGGGTTTTTATGTATTCATTTGTCTTTACCACATAGTCATAAGCCCCGTTTTTAATTGCTGCCGCTGCTATCTCCTCAGAGCCTTCCCCTGTAACCATAATAATGGGCATATCAGTGCATTTTGATAACATCTCTTTCATTACACTGATTCCATCCATATCAGGCAGCTGATAATCGAGAATAACTATGTCAATACCGCTGTGAAATTTCGATACAGCATCCCTCCCTGTCTCAGCAGAGATTATATTGCAGGAAGGGTTAGCCTCTCTTAAAAGCCCCTCATACATAGTCAAGAAAAATTTCTGGTCGTCAACGATAAGAATGTTCATAAAAAGGTTAAAAGGTTAAAAGGCTAAAGGTTAAGAGGTTAAAAAGACTTACGCTTTTGAATTAATCCATTTAACATATATGAAATTTCTTTAGCCTTTTCGATAAATATGATTCCTACTTCTCTTTCTAAGTATCCAATTTCTATAGCAATATATAATTGAGCTCTCAATTCCCCACAAGAGCCTTTGGCAATATATAAAAAGTGGATGAATTCTTTGTTTGAATCCCTTTCATAGCCTTCTGCAATATTAGATGGCATAGACAGAGAAGCTCTTGTAATTTGATCTTTAAAGCTATAATCTTTACACCCCTTAAAAGCCTTAAATATCTCTACACTTAATTGATAGGCATGCTTCCATACCTCCAAATCTTCAAATCTCTGCTTTTTCATCTTCCCCCCTTTTCCCCTCTTTATCTTTTCCCCTTTTAGCCTTTTAGCCTTGTGTTTGTTTCACTGGCAATTCTACGACAAAGGTCGTTCCTTTGCCCTTTTCACTCTGGACATCAATCCTGCCTTTATGTTTTTCTACACCCTTTTTTATCAGGTAAAGCCCCAATCCTGTCCCGCCCTTTTTGGTCGTAAAAAATGGCTTAAATAGATTTTTCAAGGTCTCAGCATCCATTCCAATGCCGTTATCCGAAATCTTTATGG
The DNA here is from genome assembly GCA_016200365.1 of Nitrospinota bacterium. GTDB lineage: Bacteria > Nitrospinota > Nitrospinia > UBA9942 > UBA9942 > JACQEW01. Next base: position 1,105 of record JACQEW010000133.1, on the reverse strand, counting down.
ATACACATTCACACCCGCAGCCCTTACTCAGAGAACAGTCCTGAACCAGACCGGTTTCTATTATAATCTCCCCATTCTCATCCATTGCCTGTATTGAATTTGTAATGAGATTTAAAAATATCTGTCGGACGACATTCATGCTGCCTTCTATCGCTGCATTGGGGTCATGGAGTTTCTTTATAACTCTAATATTTTTATCTGATATCTCTACCCCGATTAGAACGAGGATTTGTTCAATAAGGGAGCTGATATTGATACTTTCTATTTCTGTCTTTGAAGGGCGGGCGAAATTAAGGATGTCCATTATGATATTGTCGCACCTCTCGACACTATTTTTAATTTGTGATATGTAGGAATCTACATTGACATTGGATTCGTTTACTACCTTTTTCAGAAGATATAAAGCAGTGTTTATGGTATTTAATGGATTTCGGAGCTCATGGGCAATCCCGCCTACCATATTTCCAAGCTCTGCCATTTTTTCTAACTGGAATATCTCGGACTCAATTATCTTCTGCTCCGTTATGTCCCTCCTCTGCTGTATAATACCTTCAAACTCGCCTCTGATATTTAATAATGGATATGCCCATACCTGAAAGATGCGGTTATAAATTGCAAGCTCGGAGAACTCCAGTTTTCTGCTTTTTGTTGCCCTTATTACAGGACAGTTCTCTCCTATACCTTTGCAGTGATATACATCCTCGCATTTTTTCCCTATCATTTCCCTGATAGGGAGATTCATAAATTCTGCGAGGGATGTATTAGCCATTCTTATCATACAATCTGTATCATGAAGTGAAACATAGTCATGAATGGAGTCGAGGAGTGTCCTGAACATAAGACGGCTCTCTATAATCTGCTGCTCAAAGATTTCCCTTTCCCTTACATCCCTGAAAATGCCCTGCATTACCTTTTTATCGCCATATTGAATAACCGAGCCTGTAATATCCACAGGAATAATCGTTCTGTCCTTTCTTAATACCTTTCCATTTATGAATGTAACATGACCTGTTCTTATCCCCTCACTAAATGCTTTTAATATTCTCTCCCTACCATCCATGGGATGGATATCCCATGGGGTAAGTCCAATAAGCTCCTTACGGCT
>JACQEW010000116.1 GCA_016200365.1 Nitrospinota bacterium | reverse complement strand
CAGTCTGAATTTATTATCATCATCAACTGCAAGTATTGTTGCCCCTTCAGTATTCATACTCCCTTCATAATATGGGTCTTCGCGTAAGAGTGTAGGTAAAAATGACCCCTGAATTACTCCTAGAATAGCATACAATAAGGGGAAAAAGAAGTTTTAAATGAGCTAAAAAATCTGTATGATAATGGAATTGGAAAAAAGAGGAAACTGCTGGACGAATACCTGTCTGCGTGCGAACACGCACAGGCAGGTCTGAGGCTAAAAATACTGACTTGTATGTTGCCGGAGATATAAAAATGCAAAAAAATCACCTAAACTCTTACGCGAAGACCCCTTTATATTAAACAACCCCCTAACCCCCTTTATTAAGGGGGAATTAAGGGAAACATTCCTTTTATTAAGGGGAATTTTTTAGTCCCCCTTATCAAAGGGGGATTCAGGGGGTTGTTCATAATATAATTGAAATTCCTGCACATTAAATTAACCACTCACCCCCTGCCTTCGCAGGGGCAGGCTCTAACCCTCTCCCCATCCTTTGACAGGCTCAGGATGCAGGGGTAAGGGGAGACTTTATGTTTGACTTTATGTTTGTCTTGACGGTTACAATTTTGTAGGTTACTATGAGCAATAATTTTTAATAGATTTGAATGTCATCACTTGAGTCTTTAATCAGGAGGTATTAATGGCTGCTGGTATTACATATAAAAATTCGGGTGTAGATATTGATGCCGGGAATGAGAGCGTAAGAAGAATAAAGAGGCATGTTCAGTCAACCTTTAATAAATCGGTGCTGACAGGGCTTGGAACCTTCGGCGCCCTCTACGATTTGGGAGAGATAATCAAAAAATACAAAAATCCTGTCCTCGTCCAGAGCATTGACGGTGTTGGGACAAAATTGATGATTGCCAGGGCAATGGATAGATACACGACTGTAGGGATAGATATAGTGGCGCATAGCTGCAACGATATTCTCTGCCAGGGTGCAAAGCCAATCACATTCTTAGACTACATAGCAACAGAAAGGCTCAAGCCCGAATATATAGAGGATATACTAAAGGGCATTGCCGAAGGATGCCGTGATGCCGGCATGCCTGTAATCGGCGGTGAGACAGCAGAGATGCCGGGAGTATATATGCCGGGAGAATATGATTTGGTCGGCTCTGTAACAGGAATAGTGGAAAAAGATAAAATCATCATCGGCGATAAGATAAAAAAAGGCGATATTTTAATTGGAATCGCATCGAGTGGTCTTCATACAAACGGATATTCCCTTGCAAGAAGGGTTCTATTTTTTCATAAAGGATACACAGTAAAGACATATATAAATGAGCTCGGCATGACAATCGGCGAAGAGCTTCTGAAGCCCCACAGAAACTATTCGAGGGTAATACACTCATTGATTGACGGCTCGACGGTAGAGATAAAAGGAATAGCCCATATAACAGGCGGCGGCTTTATTGATAATATTCCGAGGATTCTGCCGGATAACTGCACTGCAGTAATTAAAAAAGGCTCATGGGAGGTTCTCCCTATATTTAATATAATTCAGGGCGAAGGAAATGTCCCCGAAGAGGAGTCGTTCAGGACGTTCAATATGGGGATAGGTCTTGTTATTGTTGTATCTGAAAATAACCCCGAAGACTCCCTGAATCATATAAGAAACAGCGGATTCAAGGCATGGGAGATAGGCGTAATAGAAGAAGAAAAAAAGGGAGTAAGAATTGTTTGAAAATTCAACCACGAATGAACACAAATGGACACTAAAATAAGAAGCAAGAAGTCAGAGGCAAGAGGCAAGATTTTTTTCTTGCTTCTCGTTTCTTGCTTCTTGCATCTATTTTGGGTTATTCGTGAATATTCGTGTAAATTCGTGGCTAATCATGTTTTTATTCTATGCAAGATATAGCATCCTTAAGGAAGTGGGATTTTCTCCTCCTCAAAAGATACCCTCCTCGATATTTCAAAACAGAAGATGAATGCACACTCTGCACTTATGGTCCCTGCCGAATAAATAAGAAAAAGAGAGGCGCCTGCGGGATAAAACTCGACGCCCACCTATCGAGGATGTCGCTGTTTACCGCAGTTACAGGAGCGGCAGGTCATGCCTCTCTTGCAGAGACAATTACTTCCGAACTTATAGAAAAATTCGGCAAAGATTTTCCATTGACATTCAGCGATGGAGAGCCTGTCCAAACCCCTCTCATCCGTCTTATACGCGGTTTTAAACCCAAAACCTTATCCGATATGAAGACGGTTACATCTTACATAAATAGAGAGATAACCTCTCTCCTGTCTGTCATAAATATGGGACAGGAGGGGGAATGGAGCGACTTCGAGAGCAAAGCCCTCCATGCCGGTATGCTTGATAACCTTGCTTTGGAGGTCGCTGACATATCCCAGATAGCAGCATTCGGATTTCCGTCCAATAGTCCCGACACACCTGTAATCCCCCTTAATCCCCCTTTAGAAAAGGGGGAAGAAGGAGAGGATAAAAAACCTGCTATCCTTTGTATAGGACATAATTCTATTACGGGTATAGAGATTATGCAGTATCTCGATGAAAACAAACTTTCCGATAAAATTGATTTATTCGGGTTGTGCTGCATGGCATCAGATATGTCCCGCACCCCTTTTTCGTGGGGAGTAAGAATAGCCGGAAATCAGAGGGATCAATTAAAGTTTATAAAAAGCGGTATCGCCGATGTAATCGTCCTCGATTCTCAGTGTATAAGGACAGACATTATTGATTATGCCTCTGAAATTGGAATACCTGTTATTGCCACAAGTCCTGAATGCTGTCTGGGACTGCCTGACAGAACGGATGACGAGATTAAAAATATCGTGGATGGGCTTATGTCGAAAAAGGAAAAGGGTGTATTGATATTTGACAAAAAGAAGGTGGCAAAGGCTGCAGTGGAGACGGCATTAAATAGAAGACAGAAGACAGAAAACAGAAGACAGAAAACAGAAGTAAATAAAAATTACAAAATAAGGATTGGGAGGGGAGCTGTATCGGATGCTGAGATAAAGAATATTGCGCCTCCGATTATAATGGGTGAGATACCCGGAATTATAGGTCTTTTAGGATGTCCTGATTATTCCGTTAATGAATTATCGGAAATTGCAAGAACATTAATTGACAGGGATTACATTGTAACATCTGGCGGGTGTGCAGCCATTGACCTCGCAGAAATCCCCCCTCCCCCCCCTTTCATAAAGGAGGGGGAGGGGGGATTTGGCAAATCCCTGTATGAAGAAACCGCAGGAAGATTCGATGCGGGAGGGTTTGCAAACCTCGGCTCCTGTATATCCGCTTCCCACCTGCTGGGGGCTGCCATCAAGATAGCCGGTGTAATGCTTCATCGTCCGATTGACGGAAATTATAAAGAAATTGCCGATTATATCTTAACCAGAGTCGGTGTGGTGATAATCATATTGGGACCAATCAGTCAAAAGGCATTTGCCACTGCTACAGGTGCAAACAGGCTCGGAATACCTGTAATATTCGGCAGGAGAGGCGAAAGATACGGAAGATTATTAAATGGAGATAAGAACTGCAATTGGGAGGTCATGGATATGAGAAATAAAAGGAGAGTATTTGCAGGTCCTGTGCCTGAACACCTCTTGACTGTTGCCGATACTCCCTCTGAGGCTCTTGCCATTGCAGCAAAACTCTGCATGAGACCAAACGACACATCGAAGGGAAGGCAGGTAAAGCTGAAGAATTATATAGAGCTATACAAGAATGGCATCCCCGATGATATTCACCTATTTATAAGGACAGAATACGATATTCCGCAGGGATATAAAGATAAGATATATCCGAAACTAAAAGAAATGAATTGGAAACCGGTCTGGATACCCGACCCGACATTGCTGACATCCGCATAACCTTTCCCCTCACCCTACCCTTTAGAACAAAAAAACCTATTCAATCCACAGATTACGCAGATTTACACAGAAAAACCAAGAAAACAAAAATCTAAAATTAGACAGGATTACAGGATTACAATATCTTGTGATGGGAATTAAAAGCATGAAAACTTTTGATTACAGGTGTACAACTTTTGATACAGGGCAAGGTGGGGGAATCAAAAAGTTGATAACCTATTTAGTGCATCTGCATTATTATAGAAAACAGGACAAGCCCGATGAGGGTTAATAACAGGGATATAAGAAAGAAACGGAAAACCGTCTCCTGAACTGTTTTTTTAACCGGAGCAGAAGGGATAGCCCCAGAGGATGTAATATCCGTGCTCAGGGTATAAACCGTATCAAGTATCCCGCTGTCTAAAACAGCATCATCCGGGAATCTCATGGTCACACATAAGTCGGTGATGATAAATTCACCTTGATAAGGTTTCAGTCTGTCGCTCAATTCTATAAGAGAGCTTTTTACCCTCTCACCGGAGAGCATGTGCCTTACAGCCTGCTCATCGGACGCCCAGCATTTGATAGACCTCCTGTTTAAGACCTCAGGAAGCCCGACCTCTTTAGTCCCGAACCTTCTGGTGGTCAAATGAAGTATCGGAGAATACCAGGAGGAGATCCCAAGTCTTTCAGCATTTCCCAGATAAATGCCCAAGATGTTCGTCATATAAATATCAGAATTTAAAGAGCGCTGGTGGAATACTGAGAGTGAAATATTATTCGGCTGATCTTCCGATTTCATGGAATGGGTGTATCGTATCTTCAGTCCTTTGATATGCCATTCAAACCTCCGTATCAGGACAAATTTTCCGTCGAACTTTACTCCCAGCCTTTCAAGGTTCTTCTTAAAAAGGCGGTTACTCTTTATACCTGTGTAAACTATACCGGTAATGACAGAGGCTGCAATTATAACTAAAAAGATTAATAGAGATATTTCCATAAATTCTCCTCTATCTAATGCCGTTACAACTAATTCAGTCTAAAGATGAATTTTGCTTTGGGAGACGGATAACGGTATACAGATGACTTATGTTGTCTATATCAAGTTGTAACGGCACTAATAGGAAAATCGAAATTATGGGTCTAATTATACTCCTCTGTTATTATGGCTGCCAATAGAATTTTCATGGAGTATTTCTGGGGTATCAAGGTGTTTTGTGGAGGAATCAGACAATCGAAAGAGATTTTTGAGCTTCTCCCCGTTTAACTGGAAGAAACGGTTTGAACCCAATACTGTTCGGAATGATTCTTGCTAATATTCGCAAGGGGGCTATCAACTGATAATCAAGAGGGAAGAGTAGAGTTTTTTAGAGTTTAGTTAAAGAAGAGGGAAGAGGAGGAGAGAGACTTTGGTTGGGGTATATAGGGT
>JACQEW010000115.1 GCA_016200365.1 Nitrospinota bacterium | reverse complement strand
TATTGAACCATTAGACATAGTTCAATTATGGCATAAGGGAAATTAAAAGTCTAGAATTTATTTCTGTATTAATATCAAATAGTTATATCGTTTTAGCTAAAATATCTTATACAAATATCATTCCGAACAGTATTGGGACAGGCTACTTTATTGGGAGGTCAAGCTTTTACAGGTATCCTCCCTTCCCTCAAAATTTTTACACTAATCACTCCCCTCACTTTTCCAGACATTAATGGGGTTTTCTATCCTTGCAATAGAGGAAAGGGTAGGATGATTAAAATGTGGATCCATTGTGATAATTCTATCAATACCATTTTTAAAAGGAAGAACTACAAGGTAATCCCAGATATGGATTCCACTGGATGTGCTTAATTCAATTGCTTTTGAGATGTTTTCTTTTGAGGCTGATCTACATTCTACATTTTTATGATTGAGGAGAGCAGTTAGGTATTTTCTGGCATGTTCAGGTGGTATTTTCACACCACGATTTACAAGGACATGAAAAACTTCAGATGCAAGTTGACTTGATATAAGAATGGTTTCGTTGTTATGGAAGATTTTATCAACAAATGATTTCGTCTGTAGGGCAATGGGATAATCTTTGTGTTCAATGGACAGATAGGGGAATTTGAAGGAAAGGATAAAGATACGGGTATCAATCAATGTCCGCATCGTTAAAATCCCCAATGTCCATGTGATTATCTATTGCATATTGAGATAAAACACCACCAGGTAACTTTAAAAGTTCTTCTATGGTTTCTGGTATGTTTTGTATAGTGGTATCTTTTTCATAGGGTTCAATTATTATATGAACCTGTTGATGATTTCTTAGCGGAAGATGGTCTATCGGCTTTAAAACTCCATCTTCATATATTGCCTCTACAGTTTTTGGCATATTGTATTCCTCCAATCTTAATGAAATGATAACAGGAGAGGGATAAGGAAATCAAGTTCTAATTTTGATGTTTATATACAGAGAAGGGGACAGGCTGGTTTATTGTATTATAGCTCATGGCTCATGGTAAGTCGTAGCAACATGGCTAATGCTATGTTTCTATAAGACTTTGTTTAACCCAAATAATGCATTTAAAAAATTAGAATATTTTAGTCAGTGAAAGTCTGTGGCTAATATTTTCATCCACATTGTGGAGGGAAATTATGCGGAAAGTTCCATTACCTTTACCTTACTCAAATCCATTGTCCCGAGACCTAACTTCTCCGCTGCGGTTAAATAGGGGAGTATCATTTCTGTTGAATAGGTATCGTCATGTTTTTCCATAACCTTTGAGCAGTATGCGTCAACCGCCACCATATCCTGACCGAGTATAAACAGGTTCACACCTGTGCGGATTTTCCCGATTCCTGCCGTTGGTCCGCCGCGGATAAGTATGGAGCGGGCGTCTACGAATGTCAATTCAGGACGGACGGCGTCGGCAAATTCGGCTATTGCCTGCATAAAATAATTTATATTTCTGAATTTGTCGCCTTGCCTATTTTCAGCTTTCAGCCGGGTCATCTTTTTTAGCCCTTCGCCCCTTATATGTGCATCCCATCTTTGTGGTCCGTATACAGCGCCGAAATTATTCTTGAGCGCACAAGTTAAATAAGAGGTATGATGCCGCTTTAAACATGGCATATTGATAATCACAGGGCTTGTGTATATATTGCGGTGGACTGCAATTTCAGCATAAGCCTGCCAGTTGAGATTTTTTGTCATTATGAATTCGCTCCTCTCCCCTGCATCGCCTGCAAAAAAGCGGATTCCGTAAGGGTTCTTTTGCTCGAGGAGATTGTTCATGTCAAAACTCTTTTCCTTAGAGTCTATTAAGTATGTTCCGGGCGCATCGAATACGCTGACATCTTCAAAATCCGTATCTTTTAATGCCTTGCTAAAGAGGAGCGCAATCTGCGGATCTGTAGTAATAGGAAATGGCTGTGCAAAGACAAAGTTTCCCTTGAGCAAAGCCTTTTTCCCTCTGGTAAGCAAGGGCTTGAGTCCTCCGATTGCATCAATCGCCTTCTCCAGCATCTTTTTGGGGTTATTGCCTTCCACAACAACAAGAACAGGATTACCCTCCTGTGTAAAAAGTCCGGGAGCGCTTGAGCGGGACGGTTTCGCCTCCTGCGAGCAGCCCGATAAAGGCAGAGATGACAGGGCAATTGCGCCTGCTGCCATCCCTTTCAGAAAATCCCTGCGGCAGACCCCTTTTATTTTATCCTCATCCTGAACTGACATTTAAAACTCCTTTCGGTGTTAATATATGGCGCTTTTACTTTCTATGCTTCGGACACCTGTTGGCTGACAATTTCATTCCATTTTAACCTATGTTCATATTTTATAGCTGTGTCCTTTTTCAAGTTTTCTACATAATTATTAATAAAATCATAAGTATTGTGTAAAAGCCTTAAATAATATTTCAGGGAAGGGTAGATGCCATTTATAATTACCTGACAGCCGTGAATCTTCGATATTCTAAGAATTTCTTTATTAATACTATCAATGTCAGAGTCTTCCTCTGCGGTGGATAATAAATAATACCTTTGTATTGGATGAGACTTAAACTTTTCATAGGCATCTTTAATTAACTGAACATTTATTGGAATTCCATGTTTGATTTCTACAGCTTCAAATACTCTGCCTTCGGTATCCCTAACTTCAATATCTCCAACTCTGCCGGAGCTTTTATCGGAAGAGGTATGAGCCTCTAATGGCATTAATGTCTTGCCTTCAAATCGCTTTAGCTCTTTAATCATGCACTGATATACAGCATAAATAGCCAATGTAGGTAATCTGGATGCGCCTCGTGATGAATATCTAAATTCAAAGTGCTGTTTTAAGCGGCTGATGATTGCCGATATTGGAAGATTTGTAGGTTTAGCCAACTCAATACCTTCTTGCTCACGATGTTCAATAAGCTTTGAAAATAAAAACAATAAATATTTTTCGGGAGATTTGTCTTGATTTTGAACCAAGTCAAACAAAGTGAGAAATGCCGATTTTAATTCAGATGGTGTTATCTTGCCTGGGTAATTAAAATCGTAGGGCATATTCTGCTCTAACGATCTGGTCAGCCACCCGCTTTCAGCCATTGCTGGAAACCTCATCTCCTTTAAAAAGGGTGTAACATACTTAAAATCAATTCCCCTTCCGGAATAGCCGCCCTCCATATTTTCCTGATGGAGTCTGATGTCCTGCTCTGGATTGTGCAGTTTGTGAGTAAGGCTTGTTATAAGAACCGTTAAAACCCCTTTACCTTTTTCGCAGTTATCTATAACAATCTGCAGGTTTGACTTCTCAATATTATCTAATTGATTAATAAGGACATGAAAAGCTCCCTCATTAATAATAGATAATGCCTTCCGATAGATTTCATGAAGTATTTCCGTATGTGCTTTGCTTCTATAGTTGGTTGTTTCTGTCATGTAAAAAGCTCCTGACTCTTATTGTAAGAATTTTTAAGCCTTTCTCTGGCATATTTACAATATTCTCCATTTATTTCCATGCCAATGTATCTTCTATTAAGCTCTTTTGCAGCTACCACAGTAGTTCCACTTCCCATAAATGGGTCAAGGACAATATCGTTTTCTCTCGATAAGAGCTTGATTAACTCCTTTATTATATAAAGAGGATAAATCGCAGGATGTTTGCATCCTTTTATTGTCTCAACTGCACACTCTATTACATCCCTTTTTATCGGCTCCCCCTTGATCTTTATGATTGTAAATCCCTTTCTCAAAAGCTGATATTTCCTGCCGCCGTCCTGTCCTCCAAATGGTTCGGAATGAATGCCCTTTATCTTCATTCTGAAACTTTCTATTTTTCCTGTCTTGACCTCTTCGATTACTTCTTGCAGTTCGCAGAGCGCCATCTTCTTTTGCTCTAAAGTCAAATTGGAGATTTCAATAAGCTCAAAATATTTTTTCCCGATATTATTGCTGTTAGTCCGCTTGGTCTTAGCTCCATTGTTGCTTATATAACTACTAATGTTGTAGCAATAATCATCGCTCTTTACAAAATGGAAAAAAGGCTCTGTGCTGCTGACAAGTCTTTTCTGATATTGCCTTGGCGTGGGATTTGGTTTTACCCAGATAATATTATTAACAAGTTTTACAGGGAATTTTTTTAATGTCTCTAATGCAAATCTGTAAGGAATCAGTTGTAAGTTGCCTTCTAAATACTTATCGCCTAAATTAAATACAATACTCCCCTCTTTTCTTGAAATGCGAACACATTCCGCGAAAACATGAATCAAATTATTTATATACTCATCAACGGTTTTTTCATTGCCAATGCCGCTGCCATAATCCCTTTGCCTAAAATACGGCGGCGAGGTGATTATCAGATTTATTTTATTGTCGGGGATTGATTTTAATATAGTTAGATTATCTCCCTCTATTATGTTATCTAAAAGGGAAGCAATCGGCTGCTCGGCAGGCTCACGATGTAATTGGGCAATTCCAGCACCATACTGAGCTACAGCTTCTGCTACCACACCTTTATTGCCCTTTGCTGAATTTTTTTGTTTGCCCCGGAAAAATTTATTATAATGCATATCTCTCACTTAACCTTCTCTTGAGGCATAGGAAATTATAAACCGCAGAGGCGCGGAGATTAAAAATATTATTAAGAGGTTTAGAATTTTTCTCTGTGCCTCTGCGTCTCTGCGGTGAAAATCAGGTTTTTGTTCTTCCAAAACTGAACCCAAGTGCAATAGCTCCGCCTGAAAATATCAGTCCAATTTTTTCAATGTCCCATGCAATAAAAGGGACGCCGAGCCAGGGGAATATGCCGAAGAAAATAAATGGGAAAAAGTGAACTCCTACAAATCCCCCCAAAAAACCGAACAGCATTTTCTTTATCCTTTCAGATGTCTTTAATTGAGAAGGGTTTGTCAGCCCGATAATTGCACCAAAGAGGGGCCATACAACCATTGTATAGGTGATATATTTCCCTAAAAACCATCCTAAAATTACTGCGCTCCCTCCGATGAATGGAGTGAGAAGCAGCCTTCGGTTCTGCTTATTGTCGTAGCCGTGACAGAATATAGCGATGCACACACCCACAATGCTCCACCGCAAGAGCCTGTCGTGAAAGGGCAATCCTATTAGAAAGCCTATTAACGAGGCAATTGTTCCGCCAAAAAAGAAAATCAAAGATTTTTTCATATAAAAACCCTTCACCACAAAGACACAAAGGACACAAAGAAGAAAAGGAGAAAAGGGGAAGATGGAAAAATGGGGAAAAAGAAATAATAAAATAGAACACGGATAACACGGATGAGACGGATTGACACGGATTAATGATTTATTTTTTTAATCAGCGAGAATCCGTTAAATCAGCGTCATCTGCGTTCTATTAAGTTTTTGCATTCTCCC
>JACQEW010000111.1 GCA_016200365.1 Nitrospinota bacterium | reverse complement strand
TTTTTATTGCTTCGGGTCTTGTCCCGATTATAGTCATTACCTTTATTCTTTTTGAAGGCATATAGAAATTAGGGGTCTTCTGGAAAGAGTGTGGGTAAAAATGACCCCTGAATTGCTCATAGAATAGCATAAAATAAGAGGAAAAAGAAGTTTTAAATGAGCAAAAAAAGGTATTAATCTTGGTGAAATCAATGACAGCCAGAAAAAGACATGGTAATTCTCTCAAAAATAATATTTCTTGACAAGTTTTTTTTATCCACTACAATTATAAAATAAAGAACAAAAAGTTTTGTAAATAAACCCCTTTTTCTGGAGGTGCTTCATGAGTCTGACAAATAAACTTCGTATTGTAGCCGGCGGTCTTTTTCTGGTTTCTGCAGGATTAATTTTTTCAGGAATGGAGCCGTTAATTTCTGTCGTTGTCCTTGCCGTCCTTTTCGGCGGCGCTGTTCTGTTTCTGGAGGCATCTTTCAGAAAGCCGATAGAGAGCCTTTTGGGCTTCACCCAAGCCCTGTCTGCCGAAATCAGCCTCATCAAAAATATAACCCCCTCCGGCAGCGGCGATGAGATTGATAGAATAGGTCATTCCTTAAACGAATTTGTCAACAAAGAAAGAGCCGCCCTCCTGAAGATGTCCGATAATACACAGGGGGTCGTATCGAAATTTATGGACCTTTCCCTGAAGATTGACCAGATTGCCAAAGGGGCGGAAACACAGGCAATGCAGTCGCAGTCAATTGCATCGGCATCGGAAGAGATGAGCGCAACAACGACATCAATCTCTGAAAATGCCGACCAGTCCGCAAAGAGTGCCGAAAAGGCTTCAACGGCTACAAGTGAAGGGTTGTCGGTCATCGAGGTAACTGTAAGCAAGATGATGGAGATTGCAGAAAAGGTTAAGGAATCTGCATCCACTATTACGGAGCTTGGAAAGTCATCGGATAAGATAGGAGAAATTATACAGGTCATTGACGATATTGCAGACCAGACAAACCTCCTCGCTCTGAATGCGGCAATAGAGGCGGCAAGGGCAGGAGAGCAGGGTAGAGGGTTTGCCGTCGTTGCAGACGAAGTGCGAAAGCTTGCAGAAAGGACGACCAAGGCAACAAAGGAGATTGCAGGAATGATCAGGGAGATTCAGAAGGGGACAGGCGGGGCTGTTGAATCCATGAAGGCAGGCGTCCGCGAGGTGGAAAACGGGATGGACCTCGCAGGAAAGGCAAGAGATTCCCTTGTAAATATCTCCGAGCAGATTAAAAATGTAACAGGACAAATACACAATATAGCGGTTTCCACAAAGGAGCAGTCTTCGGCAACAGGGGAAATTGTCGACAACATCACCGGCATATCTGATATCGCTGCAAGCAATGCAAAGGAGATTCTGGACATTGTGGAGAAGATAAACGAGTCGGTTAAGATGTCGAATGCCTTAAGGAATCTTGTTGCCGATTTCAAGGTAGGGGCAAAGGGTCTGCTCGGGCAGGCAAAGATAGACCATCTCTTCTGGATGCACAGATTAAAGAGGATGCTGGACGGCAAGGAGAATATAACATTAAGCGAGTTTGCCGACCACCACCAGTGCCGGCTCGGAAAATGGTATGACGGCGGCGACCATACGGAGATACTCTCGAACCCGCAGCTTGCAGGTATATTCCACGCAATAAATGAGCCTCATGCCAACCTACACCGCACGGCAGCGCAGCTAATAGAGAAATATAATTCGGGAAACAAAACCGAGGCAGAGCAGCTTTACACACGATGCGTGGAATTCTCAAAGATAATTGTAGGGCATCTGGATAATCTCAGGCAGGGTGTTTCGTAAAAAGCATTTAGACAGGATTAACAGGATAATCAGGATTAATTAAAAACATTTTCTTTCTTTTTTGTTAATCCTGTATATCCTGTCTAAATTCAGGTCTTTGTTTTTCTATCTTTTTAACCGCCTCGGGAAAGTATTTAAGCAAATCACCGGCAATAAGAGCGGTCTGGCTCAGCTTATCGGCGGCTATGTCCCCCGCCATTCCATGTAAATATACCCCGAGTATCGAAGAATCCTTTGCCGAAAGCCCTTGACACAGGAATCCGGCGATAATCCCTGAAAGCACATCGCCTGTCCCTGCCGTAGCCATCCCGGGATTTCCTGTAGGATTTATATATACATCACCGTCCGGTGCAGCAATGACGGTTCTTGCACCTTTCAGTATTACATAGAGACGATATTTAACAGCCAATTTCCTGCCCGACTCAATCCTATTCGCCTGTATCTCCTTCGATGTGGTATTTAGCATCCTCGCCATCTCGCCAGGATGAGGTGTTACTATTACAGGAGATGCTCTTTTCTTTAATATCTCAATCTCATCAGCTACGATGTTTAAACCGTCCGCATCAATCAGCAATGGACATCCGATTTCCTTTATTATTTTTTTTACAAAAGAAGAAGTGGAGGGATTGGTTGTAATGCCGGGACCTATAAGAACTGCCGATTTACCCTCTAAAAATTTCAGCAAAATTTTAGAGGCAGATTTATCAATAGTTCCATCTTTTGTATCAGGAAGGGGGAGTGTCATAACTTCCGGGATACGTGTTTCAAAGGATGTATTCAGACACTCTGGCAGTGCCAGTGTAACCAATCCCGCGCCAGCCCTAAGCGCTGATATGCTTGCCATCGCAGCAGCCCCGCCCTTTCCTTTTGAGCCTGCTACAACAATCAGATGACCATAAGTCCCTTTGTGAGTGTCAGGTCTTCTTTTAGGGAGTATTCCGGCAACATCTGCATTCTCAATAAGATTTACTTTTATACCCTCCTCATCAATAATCGTCTTTGGTATACCTATATCCGCTATATCCAAATCTCCTATATATTCGGCAGCAGGATAAAGTATCTCTCCAATCTTTGGTAGGCAGAGGGAGACAGTCAAGTCCGCCTTTATATGCCCGCCAATAATCTCTCCTGTATCCGAGCTCAGTCCCGAAGGTATATCAATGGATAGGATAAATTTTCCTGAAGAATTTATAAATTTTATTATATTCGTATAATATCCCTTAACTCCTGAAGTCAAGCCTGTCCCGAATATTGCATCTATAAAAATATCATTTTTCAGGGCATCGTCCTTTATCGCTTCAAGCTCATTTAATGATGCTATCTCAAAAATTCTTATGCCCATCTTATCGGCTATATTCAGATTAGTTCTTGCATTATCGGCTATATTCAGATTAGTTCTTGCATCACCCTTGAGCATCTCCTTCTTTGATAGGAGATAGACAGTTGTCTCTACACCTTTATTGTTCAGATGTCGTGCCACTGCCAGCCCATCCCCGCCGTTATTTCCCTTTCCGGAAAATATACCCACCCTTTTATTCTTTATATCGGGAAACCTTTTCAATATAGATGAAACAACACCCATTGCAGCATTCTCCATAAGGACAATGCCAGAGATGCCGTAATTCTCAATAGCCTTCTTGTCTATACTCTGCATCTCTTTTGCTGTTACGATTTTCATATATTAATATTGCAGTTCTCTTAATCAATTACTGTTACATACGCAATAGCGTAATCTGTGTCGTGGGATATGCTGACCATAATATCCTTGATATTCTGATTATCAGCCAGCTCTTTTACAACTCCATGGAGTCTTGCCTC
>JACQEW010000053.1 GCA_016200365.1 Nitrospinota bacterium | reverse complement strand
CTTGAGGTTCGGATAGAGATACCAGAAAAACTTAAATTAGTTGGCGGTGTGGAAAAATGGAGCGGGATACTGGAAGTGGATAAAGTGCAAACATTCCAATATAGCGTCTATATCCCGGATAATAACATATATGAGATAAAGTCATCCGTTACATTAAAATTACTGACAGGGGAAACTGTAAAAAGAGAGGAGACATTAGAGATAAATCCCACAGGTAAAAAAAAGGGACATAAAAAACTGCCTGAGAAAAAAGGGGAGGGTAGAGGAGTCGTTGAGTTTAAAGGGGAATGAGATAAGACAGAAAACAGAAGACAGAGGACAGAAATGAGTAGAAAGTATGAAGTAAGAAGTATGAAGAAAAAAAATATTTACTTCCTATTTCTTACTTCTTACTTCTTACTTTTTCTTGCCTCTTGCGGGGGTGGCAGCAGCGACGGCACATCGCCTTCCGGCAGCAGCGCTTCAACAGGTAGCGGTGGCAGCAGCAGTCCCGATGAGATAATAAGGGGCAGCGGCTCCGTTAAAATATCGGGCACGGTTCAATATGAGGACAGGACATTTGACCGCACAGGATTTACGGGAGCAGAGTATAAAGCGGTAAGGTTTGCAGATATTGAGATTGTCAATGCCTCAAATTCAAGTGTTATTGCATCTACGGCAACTGACGGGAGCGGAAATTATTCAATAAGTCTTTCCCCTATCTCCGAGGGTGTATATGTAAGATGTCTTACCTCCACATCTATAAGGTTCAAAAACTCGCTGAAAAGTTATAATATAGAGGTAGTAAATGGAAACAGCAGCGTGTATTCCATAGTGTCAGATGCCTTCAGCATATCTTCTTCAGGAGCTTATTCAAAAAACCTGACAGCCTCTGTAAGCAGTGGCGCCGGAGGACCTTTCAATATCCTTGATATATTAATAGATGGAGCCGAGTTTGTCGTTTCAAAAAACGGAGGCTTTACATCGGGCAAGGTTAAGGCATTCTGGTATGACGGAAGCACAGACGGGACATATTATAATTCTGCCACAAACACGCTTCATTTTCTCGGCAAGGCGACAGATAGCGACAGCTACGATGACATGGTAATACTCCACGAATTCGGTCACTGGATAGCCAATAATTTTTCAAAGGACAACTCTCCGGGCGGAGACCATACTGTTACCGGACATTATGATATACGACTCGCATGGTCTGAAGGGTGGGCGACATTTTTTGCGTGCAGCGTTAGGAGTTATGCAGGGTATTCTAATCCGCAGTATTATGTAGATACTACAGGCGAGAGCGGGAATGGGAATCTGTTGTTTTCTTATGAGATAGAAACTCCGTCATATTCATCTTATGCCAAAGGCAGCGATAATGAGCTGGCTGTGGCATCTGTTTTATGGGATATATTTGACGATGCCAATGATGACAATCTATCCATGGGTTTCAGCGGTATATGGGATGTAGCAAAGAATTATCTGCCATCGGCAGCAGAGGTGAGCTTAGAGGATTTCTGGGACGGATGGTTTTATAGAGGATACGGCAGCCCAGGTAATCCCATCTCGATATTTCTTGCAAGGGCGATTGACTATACATCCGACGGCTATGAATCCGATAATAACAGCAGCCAGGCAAAGACTGTAAACATAGGGACATCCTATTATCATACCTATTATCCTTCAGGGGATGAAGACTGGATAAAATTTACCGCCACTGCTGGAAGTGCTTATACCATAGAAACACTGAATCTAACCAATGGCGCAGATACCCATCTATTTCTTTATAGCACGGATGGAGCCACCCTCATAACATCCAATGATGACAGGTCTTTTACCGATGCTTCTTCTCTTATAACATGGACAGCCGCATCAGGCGGGACATACTTTGTGAGGTCAAAGTCGTATTCGGATTCAGGTGCAATATCGTCCTACGGGTCTTATTATTTGAAGGTATCTGCGCAATAATAAAAACCTGATTTTAATCACTGAGACACTGATGACCAGAGAAAGACAAGAAGCAAGAAGTAAGAAGCCAGAAGCAAGATTTTTTTTCTTGCCTCTTGCATCTTGCCTCTTTTTTAATCTTTTTTTCTTTCTCTGTGTCTCCGCGTCTCTGCGGTAAATTTTTTATAATTTCCTATTCCTGAAATATCTCCTCCAAAAGTTTTTTCAAGTCCGTATGTTTGAAGGGTTTTTGAAGATACCTGTTTCCTGTCCTTTCTGCAAAGGCTATAACATCGGTATCAATCGTTCCGGTAAAAATGACAAATCTCCTTTGAAGCTCAGGTTTTATTTTGATTGCCCTTTCGTATAAAGTTATCCCGTCTATATCAGGCATCTTTAAATCGGAGATTATGAGGTCAAAGTCATTTTTCTTAATCTCTTCTATTGCCCCCATTCCGTTTGAGGAAAGTTTTACTGTATGTCCGTCCCTTTCTATAAACCGCTTCATTAAATCCCTTATGCTGTCTTCATCTTCCACTATTAATATTTTCTTTCCGGTCACCTTGCGATGAATAGTTTCTGCGGCTTCTTTCCCTTTTTCTAAAGCTTTTGTTACAGGAAGGGTCACCGTAAATACCACGGCTTCATGAGAGCCTGTCGAATCAGCTATATTTTCTGCCGTAATCGAGCCGCCGTGGTCTTTTACAATTCCATGTGTTATCGAAAGACCCAGCCCTGTCCCCTTGCCAACACCCTTTGTAGTAAAAAATGGGTCGAAGATTTTAAATTTATGTTCTTCAGGTATGGGAGGACCGTCATTTTTGAATGAGACCCTGATATATTGCGGGACTGTCGAAGCATCACCAACAATCTTTGTTTTAATAGTGAGGGTTCCGCATTTCTTATAGTTATACATTGCCTGATAGGCATTGATTATGATGTTCAAAAAAGCCTGCTGCAATTGCTGGGGGTCTCCGTATATGGAAGGGATAATTTTATCAAAATCCGTTATCAATTGGATGTTATTTACCTTAAATTGGTAGCTGATTAAATCAATAGCTCCCTGCAATATTTCATTTATATTAATCGCCCCCTTTTCAGCCTTATATCTCCTTGCAAATGTCAGGAGGTTTTGAACTATCCTTACGCACCGGTTAGCCTCCCTGTAAATCTTTTCAAGGTCGGTCTTGACCGCAGCCGGAAGTTTTGCATCTGACATAAGTATTTCGGTATAACCTATCACGCCTGTCAGCGGGTTGTTAAGCTCATGGGCTATGCCTGATACCAGCGTCCCGATGGATGACAGCTTTTCAGCCTGTATCAACTGCTCCATCATCATTTCCCTTTCAAGAGCCTTTTCTTTAAATTGCCTGTCTATAAGCCGTATGTTGTATCTGTTAAAAATCCTTTCGCATATTGCGGGGATAGCTTTTATATCAAAGGGCTTCTTTATATAATCATCGGCGCCTGCCTTCATCATCTCTACTGCCTTTGACTCTGTTCCAAAGGCGGTCATCATGACTACTCCTGTTTCAGGATGATTTTCCCTTACCCATTTCAACACCTCTATGCCGTCTTTTTTAGGCATCTGATAATCTAAAAATGAGAGCTGCGGTTTTCCTGTTTTGAATAACTCTATAGCCGTTTCGCCATCATCTGCAGTTATTACCTCGTATCCCTCCTCGTTCAAGAAAAATTTAAGGGCATTCAATATGCTCGGGTCGTCGTCGGCAACAAGAACCTTTCTTTTTGCTTTGTAGGGCAAGCCTTTAGGCTTGCCTTCCCCCTGTGGGATGAGGCTTGCATAAACAAGGGTAATAAGGTCATCTGGATTATATGGAACCTGAAGAAAGGCGTTGGCGCCCGATTCAAAGGCAAGTTTTTCTGCTACTGCATCTCTGTAGGTAGCGGAAGCGAGTATTACAGGTATATTTTTATGTATGCCCGATTCATTTGATTTTAATATCTTGCAAAGCTGGTAGCCGTCAATGCCGGGCATATTAATATCGGATATAATCAGGTCGGGAATAACCGTCTTGATCCTTTCCAGAACCTCTCTCCCATCCTTAAAAACCGACACATTTTCAAAGCCTCTCGCCTTCAATAGCTCGGCAATTGCCATGCTTATATTGGGATCATCATTTACGACAAAAATGACCTTTGTATACATATATAGAATTTATTATGAAAGTGCTATGTTGTCAATTTAAAAATTGAGGAAAATTTTGTGAATTAAAAAATCCATGTCATAGCAAAATGATAATGTCCTATATTAGCAAAGTAGAAATGTCCTAATTTTAGAAATGCTATATTGCCCTATTTAACCATTTAAAGGAGGGCAGTATGGCAAGGGAGGACATTATCATGATAAGCCAGAGGGAAATAAAGAGGTTGCATGTAATTCATGAAGTGCTTGATAAGAGACTAAAGCAGGTTGAAGCAGGAGATATACTCCAATTAAGCAGTCGGCAGATAAGGAGGATAGTCAAGCGTATAAGTGTTGAAGGGGATGGTGGTATAGGGCATAAGACGAGGAGTAAAGCATCAAACAGGAGATTACCGAAGAAGATAAAAGAGAAGGTCATAAGGCTTTATAAAGAAAGATACAAAGGATTTGGTCCTACGCTTGCAGTTGAGAAGCTCGAAGGGATAGAGGGGATAAAGATAAGCAAAGAGACATTACGGAACTGGCTTATAGAATCTGGAGATTGGGAGAAGGTTCGGAGAGGTAGGATTCATCTGAAGTGGAGAGAGAGAAAAGGATACATAGGAGAGATGATTCAGATGGATGGCTCACATCATGACTGGCTGGAGGGGAGAGGTCCTGAGCTTGTATTAATGGCATATATAGATGACGCTACGAATAGGGTATATGCAAGATTTTACGATTACGAAGGGACGATACCTGCTATG
>JACQEW010000114.1 GCA_016200365.1 Nitrospinota bacterium | reverse complement strand
TGCCTATTGCCTACTGCCTATTGCCTACTGATTACTGTATTACTCAAATGTCCTCGGTGAATGCCCTGTATAATCATAAAGAAAGAGGATTACCTTCCATATCTCTTCCTCGCTCAAGAAATGCTGCCATATTGGCATTGCAGAACGCCACGGCGCACCCTCTTTTGGAAGACCGGGACCACCGGTTCCAATTCTCCAGAAGAGGAATGATTCCTGAAGCTGTGCTATTGTCCCAACATCAACAAAATTTGCAGGAAGTGGGGACAATCCGCTGTAGTAATGACCCTTTCCATCTAATTTATCACCATGACAGTAAAAACAGTTTTTGAAATACACAATTCCGCCTTCTCTCACATTCTTCTCAAAATTTGCCTTATCTGCCCTGAATGGGTTTGTCAGAGTCAGCAGGTTATATGGCTTTCCCCACATCTCCACTGATGAAGGTGGTGCAGGATGGATAGAGCGTAATTCCACAGGCGCTTCAAAACTTGGTTTTACATTTTGATAGGTAATATATCCGCCAAAAAGTGCAATGACTGCAATAACAATTATTCTTAATCCACCTTTTTCAGGATTTCCATAGACCTCTTTTATTGGCTTACCAAGCTCCTTTGCAGACTCTTCATTAAATGTCAGATATAAAAGGACACCTGTTATTATAAAAAATACATATATCCACATGAGATTTGTCGGCACTACAGGCCATGTCCCATGATGAAGGAATGAACCCAATGCAGGAATACCAATTTTTAAGATTAAATAAAAAACCAGAACTAAAACTACTGCCTGAATCAATTTTTTCATTATCAACCTCCCTTAATAATTAGCGTTTAGCGGATAGCGGATAGCGGATAGCGTTTAGTAACTAACCCCTAATCGCTAACCGCTATACGCTTCCTTTAATCCCTAACCCCTGCTTTTGTTATCCTTTTTTCTCCAATAAATATTTAATTATCATATCCAGTTCCTTTACTGTCATCTTCTCACCCAAATCTGCCGGCATTGTGCCAGGCTCAAAACCCTTTACTGTATATGCATCGGGTGTAAGTATGGACTGCATTATATACTGCTCTGGAATAAGTCCCTTTACAGTCTTTCCTGCCCTCTTTGACAAGCCTGTAAGGTCAGGACCTACATCACCTGCCTCTTCAATCCCTGGAATTTTGTGGCATGTTGTGCATCCATGTTTGGCAATTGCCTCTTCAGGTGTCTTTGCACTCTGAGGCTCTGCCGGTGCTGCTGCTGCTATTGGTGCAGGACCTGTCGGTAATTTCACTGTAACCTGAACACCTGCTGATTTCTGAAGATATGCTATTACCGCCCCTATCTCTGCCTCATTAAGCCCAATAGAACCTTTGCTCACATTCGGCATGGGGCTCTCGGAATCATTTGTTCCCGGCTTACCATAGCCCGCTATAACAAATGCCGATGGCTCTACCATTGACTCGTGTATATACTCTTCTGCTGTCTTTGCCTTACCCTTATATTGGGGGTCTTTTAATCTATCTGCTGCCCTTGCACCTATCGGTGCGCCATCTTTACCGCTTTCAATAAGAAGAGGTGCCCTTCCGCCTACAGGATTGTGGCAAAGTGTGCATGTCCCTTTTCCGTTAAATATTTTTCCGCCAAGAGCTATATACTGGTCCACTGTCATGGAGCCACTTATCTGCTCCTCAACCGGTGGCGGCTCGGGGATAATCTGAGGGATGCCATAGTTTGAGAACCCCCAGTATGCCATTGATATTAGAACACTAAAGATTACGATACGGATAAAAACTTTCATTTGCCCCCCTCCTTTATAATGTAAGATATTTGTAAATTAATCCTTTTATATAAACTTTACTAATGTGAAGCCTCAGAATGTTTTTTCGCACTGAAATTTGCAATCCAGAACGCAAACATAACAAGTGCAATAAATATATAAACTGTTATCGTTATAATGCCTGCTGCATATCCAAGTGTTGGTGTATAAGCATCCACTGAGTTATCTCTTAATACAGTATATACATGCCAGTGCTGTCTGAGAGCTGAGCGGACATAACCCATCAAACCCATCAGCCATGTAAATGATACTGCCAGCAGAAAGAGGGCATACTGAGAACGCGGAGCCATTTTACCCCACTCAATAGGTCCTGTTGATTTTGCGCCTTTATACATAAAACCATCTAACACAGAACTGACTATAATTATAGTCAATGTTGTCATAACCTGTGGGATTGACAAACCTATCCTTATATTTGCTGGTATATAATAGCCATATACCCCAAGGGAGACAATATTTATGGCACCGGCTGTAAAAAGTGCTACCTGAAGTGCATTGCCGACACCTGCCCATGACACCGTGGCTATCTTATTGCTCCTGCGGTAAAGCATGAAGCTTAAGAAAGTGGAGACTATCAATATATTAACTGCAGTATTCTTTGCAGACATAACACCCAAATACCCTAATACAGGATGGTGTGTCCCCCCCACCTGTGTAACCTCTTTTGATGTCATTATGAGTGTATGAGGTGTAAACCATACAAGGAAACATACTACTATAACCACAATAAGATATTTAATTGCAGGTGTATATCTCTCGGATCCCTTTATCCTGCCCATACCGCACCACAAATAATAGTTTGCACCGAGGAAGAGCGCCCCTATTAAAACCGCCTGAATTATAAAGAGCCATGCAAATGCACCACCCATTGCAGTTATACCCATCTGCTGGCTATAGGAATACATCTCCTTCATGAGCCAGTAACCTGCAAAAGGGAGGGGCAGAAACCCAAATATGGCGATAAAATTTGCCGTATATCCCATCCAGTCATAATGAGCCTTTTCCTCATCAGACTTAGCGCTCAAAAACTTATATGCCGCATAAGCGCCAACTATAGAACCGCCAAATGCGATATTTGCAATAAAACGATGCAGGTTTATAGGATTCCACAGAGGACCTCTTATTGCCGCCCAGATATTCCCACTAAACACTCCGGCATCATCAATACCTGATGGTGCCATCATAAATGAAACCCATGCATTTGAGAGAACCATCAAGGTCATACCGAAGACATTCAGCATAAGCCCCATTGTAAGATGCACCCATTTGCTGAAGCCCTCATTCATCCTATCCCAGCCGTAGTAATATATATAAAGACAGAAACTCTCGCCGAAGAAAAGGATGGCATAAATAATCATTGTCTTTCCAAATATACCTGCCATGTATTTAAAGAAGTCAGGATAGAAAGAAACAAACATGAATGCCAGTAATCCTCCAAGTGAGGCTGTGATTGAGAATGCTGTCATACTGACCTTAATAAACTCATGTGCCATGTGGTCATATCTCTCGTCCTTAGTCGAAAGACCTATACCCTCTATGACAAGAACAAATATAGGAACGGCAAGAACAAATGCACCAAAGAAGAGATGCAACTGCGATACTATCCATACAGCTATACGGCTGTTAAAACCTTTAACAATCGGATAATCCTCCACCTTCAGTTTTGGTGCAGCCATATAGGCAGACTTCTTTGCCTCTTCTCCTTCGACTTTGCCCTGGGCAGGCTTTTTCCCTTCCTCTGCTTTTACTTTGGTTTTGCCCTCAACGGGCACACCAGCCTCCCCTGAAGGCACTGATCCTGCGGCAGGCGATTCAGAAGCAATGGCAACATTTAGAGATGGTGAGGACGGTAAGAGGGATAAGCTTATGAAAGGAAGGATAAAGGTAAAAATGAAGCATGAAAAAAACAGCAGAGAAACCTTACGGCTGAAACTTTTTTTCAAAAAAAACATTTCTCTCCTCCTTTATGGAATAAATTTATAAGGCAGACAACAACAAAAGGGTTAGCTGTAGAAGACAAGATCTTCCTCAATTAAGACTCCTCCTCAAAAGTCTTTTTTAAGGGCTGTTAAGAAAAACTCTGTTAAGATATAAAAATTTTGCAATCATGTCAAGAAAAAAATTAAAAAATGAGAAAAAAATTAAAGATAATCAAAAATTATACTGTAACACCATATTAACCCTGTTATTTATTCCCTCCTTTAGAGTTCTGTAATCTGTCCGCCAATACATATAGTCCATGCCTATCTCAACTCCACTTCCTGGCTTAAATCTATATGCAATATAGTATGTCTGGTTTTTTGTTCTCCCGTCTGTTGTCGTTCCACTGGAAGTAATAGTGCTGCTGCCCGGAAGGTCATTGTCATCAGGGTCATCCAGCGTCAGCCCAATTGCCAGTAAATTTTCCGGCAGGACATATAAAAGCTCTATCCAGCCCCCTGCACTTTTAATCTCCTTCTTCGCAGATGTATTTATCCCCTGACCTATCCCCCCTCTTAAATCAGAGAGATTCTGACCTGACCATGTCTCACCCCTTACTGACAATTTTTCTGCAAGAGGGATGCTGAAATCTATGCCTATTATATTTCCTGTATATTTCCCCGCAGTGTTGGCATCCTCCCACAGATAAGCCCCCCAGATGCCGGTTCCAGCCTTCTTTCCTGCTGCCCACGGTACTGCAAATGTATAACCTGCACGACCTTGAATTTGCGGCATACCCGAGTCTTCGCCATCCCGTGTGCTGTTTTTATCGAGGTCCTTCCTGTCTAATGCCCCGGTAAGGGCTATACCGCCTACAAAGGAGAGTTCGTTATTGCCAATCTGCGGCTCATAGCCTATACGCAATTGAGGTCGTCTATCGCCTGTGTTTCCTGCATTCCACATGAGTGTATCATTGCTGACCGAAGGTATAAGCGGAGAGATTATATCCCAGTTCTGACCACCAAGCACAAAAAAATTATCCCATTTCAGCCTAAGATACATATGTCTGATGCGGGGGATTGCCCTGGACTCGACCCCTGAGTCCGGGTCTGAGACACCAGGCACCCTGTTCTGAAAGTCTATCTCAAACTTTCCCGCAACCTTTCCATCGAATAGATAAGGCATTTCGCTGCCTGTAAAATCTATACCGAGTCGGGACAGACGGGGGTGCATGGTATAAACCGCATCATTCGCCTTAGCGCTTGCAGCAGTATCCTCAGAAAGGACATAGAACGGTATCTGTGCATTATCTGTCTTTGAGTCATCATAGATAATATCGAGCCTTATAAAACCGTAAAACTTTAAGGTGTTTCCTTTGCTAATAATATCCTCTGCAACTGCAAAATTATCTTCAAACATACATAAAAAAATTGCAAGACAAAAAAATCCCCACATTCTTTTAAAAGTTTTCATTTTCAACCCCTCTCTGATTAAATCGGCGATTGGCAGGACACTCCTCTCCTAATTGATCCACAAAAATATAGGAAATAGAAGAGGAGTATGGAAATTATAAAAATTTGCCACAGACTTTCACAGACTAAATACAGACTTCAATGCAAAATGCAAATCCCCAAAAGCATCAATTGGGGATAGCATTTCAAATTTAATTCTTTCCTTCATTGTTAATTGATAATTTTTCATTGATAATTTTGCAATGAAATTAGTTAAATGTCTGTGTTTGTCTGTGGCTAATTATGTCTTTGTCTTCTTCCATATCTTTCTCAAGTAATCCCCGGCTTCTTCAAAACTTATCAGTCCCAATTTGTAGGAGTAGATAATATTGCTAACCTCAACCATGGACATAAAATCCATCTCTTTTATAAGGCTAACAGGAAGACCGCAGAATCTGTCCTCTTCAACAGCCTTATGATGTCCCACAATAAACCTCTACTCTATTGTCAATTCATGCCATGTAGAGATAGACTTCTGTCCATCCTTTTCGAGATTAGCTCCATCCCATACGGCAAAGGCGATATATTTCTTCCCCTTCTTAAACTGAACATCCTCTTTATCCTTAGTAGTCATAGGGCGATAAAGGATTACCCTCCATTTGCCGCCGCTCCAGACCCCCTTGCCCATAACATCCTGTGAGTCCTGAAGAGTCAGGGTGCCAAAACCAACGGCATTAAGGTCCTCTACTGGTCCCTTTCTCTGTTTTTCTTTTGGAGGTAAATTGTAGAGTTGTCCCTGATACCAATCCACGGAATATTTTAATCCCTCACCAGGATAGCTTGCCCCTAAAGGAACAACTCTATCCCTTCCATCCTCTAAATCAGCCTTCCACTGCCAGATGTTTACCAGATGCGGATCTTCCTTCTCACCATGTCCCATCCCAAAATATGGGACATCCTTTTCCGAATCAGACACAGGGAAGTTTAAAGCAACGGCATCCCTGTAGGCAGCCGTATCGTCGAGAATAGAATTTTCGGTCATATCATCCCATTCGATGAGAAAGGCTATATCCTTCCCGTTGTTCAGGGACTTCACATTAATCCCTCTGACAGAACTCCTCCCTTTGGGAAGGGTAAATGTCCTCGGCTGGGCGATGATCTGGGAGCTTAGGGGGATGGTAATACCATCAGCCTTATCCCAGATGGGGGATCTTGGATTTGCAGGTATATCCCCTTTTATAAATTTTGATGTCACCATCAATCCCTGGGAATTGACTTCAGGGAGATTATAGAGGATACCTGCCATTATCACAATTGAACCTATCAAGAAAACTTTTTTAAGCATATGTCACACCTCCTTATTAACTAACAACCAACCACTAACAACCGACAACTAATAAGTTGTAAGTTGTCTATTTAGCCTTTGGGGAAACCCCTGCGTTTTTATAGGTATAAAGGATTATCTGCCATTTCTCTGTCTCGGTAAAGTCATCCTTCCATGCAGGCATGGCAGAGTAAAAAGGCTCACCAAGCCCGCCTTCATCTATCCTCCAGAGGACATAACTCTGGTCTAACACGGCAATTGCCTCAGAATCGGTCATATCTACCGGTCTGATGGGTGTAACAAAACCATCAGCCTCCGGTCCTTTACCGTCTCCTCTTATCCCATGGCAGTTGGCACAGGTCTTTTCATAGAGCCGCTTGCCAGCCAGAATATTCGGATCATTATCCGGCAGTGTCTTAGGGTCTGCCTTTGTCAGAGGATTTTCCAGCCTCGAATATTCAAGGGGTGGAGTATAATGAATAACCTTTCTGACCTGTTTTTCCTTTACCTGCTTTCCCTTTTCTGCTGCTGAGGCATCGGAAAAGGCTAATAGAGAAAAGATTAAAGGAACTATTAAAAAAAGGATCTTCTTTTTCATATTGGTTTTCCCTCCTTTCAAAGACCCCCTCATTCATTCCTCTCCCCTATGGTGAGAGGATTAAGCTTGCCCCTGCGAAGGCAGGGGGTGAGGGGTTGTCAATTTAACTTCCTCAACATATTTTGAAGGTGCAACTGATGCCCTTTTAAAAATTCCACCATAAAGGCGCTTGCCTCCTTGTAAAATGGCTCTTTAATCTTCTTCTGAATTCTTTCATCGAGTTTATGAACCCATTTACTTAGATGCCTCTCCAGAAAATCCATTTGGGCAAGGTGATAAGGCTCAGCATCTTTTCCCTGCTCTTTTGCATCTATCTCCTTTTTTGATAGAAAAAACATAAACTCCAGCTCTGCCGCTAAATGGTCAGGGTAGTCCTTCTCCCTCTCATTGAGCCTGACATTAAAGTGTTCATAAAAACGGAGGATGTCTTCATAAATATCCTTGCTGCACATATCATCCCTATAAGATGTATAAGCCGATTCATACAGAGGGCGTCCACCTGCCATATCGAGGGCATTTACATACTCGCCCTCAAACTCCTCCCGAGGAAGAGAGGGAGAGGGGATGCCCTTGAAATTCATCTCAAAGGGCAGCCCCTTTACGATAGCATCTAATTCCTTCTGTGCCTCCCGACCCTTCACAACCTCGTAGAACTCCCTTTCGGGATAGGAGAAACAGCGGGCGAAGAATAAGTACATCTGTGATATAGAATGATTATTCACAATAGCCTCCATCATATATCCGTCCTATGTCCCCTGGCATCATCCTTTGACGGCGTTACAAACTGTGTCTTCACAGGATGCACCTCTTCGGGTCTCTGGAAAGGTTTGCCATTGACATTCAACTGGAACCTGTCCTCATTATCATGTCCGATGAGGAGCATGCAGAGATCGCTCTTTATGCCCTTTCTCATCTTCTCCCTTTCCTCCAGTATGGTATCCTGAGCATTTTTCACATTCTTTTCTCCTCCAAAGAGTGCGCCGAGAAATTTAACAGGTATAACCCTCTCATTTGTGATTTCGCCTTCTCCCCCAAATTTGAAGTTGCCTATGGGCGGGACATAAAAGACATTGGGCTCTGTCCCGAACTCAGGGTGTAAGGGCAGGGCGACCTTCCAGTCGTATATGAGTTTATAGACAGCGCTGTTCTTGTCATCCTTCCAGCCCATGAATCTTATCCTCCCCGGACACTGCCAGAAGCAGGCAGGCGGCACTCCCTTTTCGACCCTCGGGTAACAGAGGATACATTTTTCGGATTTTCCTGTGCTGGAGTTGAAGTAGACCTTCTTGTAAGGACATCCCCTGACACAGTGGCGGTAACCCCTGCACCTTTCCTGGTCAACAAGCACAATTCCGTCCTCCTGCCGCTTGTATATCGCCTTTCTGGGGCATGATGCAAGACAGGCGGGGTGAGTGCAGTGATTGCATATCCTGGGTAGGGCAAAGACCCAGTGGTTGGGATATTCACCCGCGCCCTGGTCCTCCTCCCAGTTTGGCCCCCATTTTGGTACCACCTCTTTACCCTTGTAGTGGGGCCTCACGCCTTTTGCGCCGGGCGTGTCATGACTGTCGCCCGGATTAAAGACCTCTTCGTAGTTGTATTCCCAGGGGATACCGTAGTCGTTTTCGAGGTCAGGTGTCTTCCCCTCCCTCATTACAGGGCCGCGGCTTTTTACCTTGCCGTCTGTCCTGCCATCTTCCAGCACTACATTCTCAAAACCGCCGCCTAAGACTTGCCCGGCACCTGTCTCGGTCTGGTTCCTGCCGCCCCCCCATCCCTTAGGGTAGCCGTGTTCTGGCACAGACTCCACATTGTTCCAGTACATATATTCCCTGCCGCTCCTGTTTGTCCACATGAGCTTGTCCGCTATAGTGCAGGTGTGGCATTCAAGGCATTTATTCAAATCAAAGACCGCTTGAATCTGCTTTCCTTTAAAATCTGACATATTTTTTACCCCTCCTTTCAAATCCCCCCTCACCCCCCTTTACTAAAGGGGGGAATCCAGTTTCCCCCTTTGAAAAAGGGGGATTAAGGGGGATTTAATTAATTATGCCTCTTCAACCTTCGCTATATCCACGCCTGTCTCGTAGTAGATACGGTTGCCTGTGTGATTTCCGGTATAGACAATATGTCCTGTTGTCTTCTTGGTGCCGCCGACCATCTCCAGAGGGTTAAGGAACTCGCAGTTGAGGTTGTTATAATGGGTCCAGTTCTTAGACCACTGGTGGTCCCAGCCGTGCTCTGTGAAAACTATATATGGCGGCAACCCGGGCCATTCCTTTGCCCTGGCAAACCACTCGCCCATGTGATTGAACACCTTTACCAGGTCCATGTCCTTTATACCTCTCTCCCTCATAACCTTGGGATTCAGGTATAAATAGACATCACCCCTCTGTAGCCTCATAAGCCACTGGTTCTCTCTGTAGGACGAATGGATGCCCCATTTGGTGTGGGGGAAGTTCATGACAAATTGATATGGGCTCCCATCCGGCCTCCTCGGCGACTGCGGCCCACCCCTCCATTTGTCCGTATACTGGGGCTTTGGGGTCATCTGGTTCAGCTTGATGTGATACTCATGGTCAACATAGAACTGGAACCTTCCGGTATTGGTCTTGTTCGGCTTCTTGTCCCTCACCTGCCATGTCATGGACCTTGCAGGCGCATCGTCATCGTAGTTGCCGTATTTGGCAGGCCCCCTGAACTTTACATAACCGTCCTTTACAAACTTCTCATAGCCTTCCTCACCGCCGAGGCCTTTGGATTTCATATTGTGCCACTTTAATGCCTTTTCATCTGTATCCAGCTCGCCGTTCTGTATATACTCATCATATATGCTGTGAAAGTCTATGGTCCGCTTGACCTGCTTTGTCCCGCTCCAGAACTCATAAGGTATGCTCTTTATTCCTTTTGCCTTTGCCTTTTCCTGGATCGCCTTGGCAAGCCCCGCGTATATCTGCCAGTCTGTCCTTCTGTCAAACATGGGTTTTACAGCCTGTCCAAAAAGGGTGAAGAAGGGGTTTGTAGTCGTCTCCCTGCCGTCCCACCTCTCGTAGTCAGTGGCAGCAGACAGGACATAGTCAGCAGACTGTGCCGAGGCAGTCATCCTGATTTCAGTACATATCAGGAGCTCCACCTTTGGCAGGTAGTTTTCCCTCCACCACTGCTGGCCTGTCTTATTGCGATAGTTGTTGCAGGAGTGCCAGAGGGCTATCTTTGGCGGCTTTTGCGATGGCAGATACTTCTTCTCAAGGGCATCCTTCATAAAGGACTCCATATCATTCACATCAAAGCCTACCTGTTCTTTTAATGGTGTGTTTGCAAAATACTTTTTGCTCCTCTCAAGGCTATTTCCATAAATTACCTCGTGGTAAATACCCACACTTGGAGGTTGTTTACCACCCTTTTTCGGCTCATTTATCCCGAATTCAGGTCTTGCAGGCTGGTCTGGGAAGTGAAGGCCTCCTTCTGCCCTCCCGCCTTCGAGCTTCATGCCTTCATAAGTCTGATGATAGGCGCCCGGTCCACCAATCTGTCCTGTAAGTGTCAGTATAAGGATTTTCAGCCTCTCGGACTGGTACCCATCATAGTGCTTCTGGCAGTTGTAGCCATTGGTGATGTGAAGAGACTTTGACTCCAGCATCCAGTCGGTCATAGTCCTTATAACCGATGGGTGGAGCCCTGTCGCCTCTTTAACAAGGGCGCTATCCATATCATATCTTGCCAGCCCTTCCTTTGTCTTCTCAAACACGGTCGTGCACTCTACATCCTTGCCATCGGCTGTCTTTACAGTGAATCTCCCCTCCAGAGCAGGGTCATAACCTAACTTTGCAATATCAAGGGTCTTTTTATCGTCAGGGCTGTCCAGACAGCCGGGGGCCTCAACGGCTTGATTTGTTTTAGTATCCCAGAAATAATACTGCAAGTCCTTCCCGTCCGGCTTCATATCCTTCTGGGTTAAGAATTTCTTGTTGTCGAGCCTCACGAGGAACGGCAAATCTGTCTGCTCCTTCATAAAGTCTGCATCATATTTCTTCTCCTTTATGATGGTGTTGCAGATTGCCGCGGCGAGGTAGGAATCGCTCCCCATCCTTATTGGGAC
>JACQEW010000052.1 GCA_016200365.1 Nitrospinota bacterium | reverse complement strand
TATCTCCTTATCCCCTTTACTTACACTCTATGTTCTATGAATTTCTTGCCCTTGACTATGATTATCAATCATTGTCATAGGGCTTGCCAAAAAAGCAAGAATTTGATCTGTAAGTTACTAAATATGCCCTATATTCTAATGACTTGCGAATATACTTGCAAGATATATCTTATAAAGATATTATATCAAATTATGGCTATTGATATAAAAGATATATACTCGAAAGGGATTTCGGAAAAAAAGAAGCTCATTCTTATCGTTGATGATAATCCTACTATCAGGATGCTGTTGGAGAGTATCTTGCATATTGAAGGATATGAGACATTTTCCGCTGCCAACGGCAAAGAGGCGCTGGATAATCTTGCAGGTTCTTCGGCAGGCTCAGGATGCAGACCCGACCTTATTCTGATGGATATAGAGATGCCTGTGATGGACGGCTATAGAGCCTGCAAGGAGATAAGGGACAGGAAAGAATATAATTCAATCCCTATTATTATGGTAACGGCAGTCAGCGATAAGGATGTGATAAAAAATGTCCTCTCACTCGGCGCTAACGATTATATAGCAAAGCCATTTGAAAGCCAGGAATTGTTAGCCCGTATCGGCGCCCATATCAGAATAAGGGGTCTTATGGAAGAGAGGGAAGTGCTATACAATGCCCTTGGGGAATACAATATGACATTAGAGCAACTGGTCGAGGAGAGGACAAAGGAGATAGAGGATACGCAGGACGCCACTATAATAGGGCTTGCAAAACTTGCAGAATACAGAGACCCTGAGACAGGCGCCCACCTTGAGAGGATAAGGAATTATTGCAGACTGATTGCCCATGAGCTCGGCACAAAAGAAAAGTATAAAGGTATAATTGATAAAAAATATATCGAGCTGATATTCAAATCGTCTCCTCTGCACGATATTGGAAAGGTTGGAATACCCGATAGTATCCTCTTAAAGCCGGGCAAACTGACAAATGAGGAATTCGATATTATGAAACAGCATCCTGTAATAGGGGGGGATGCCATTGCAGAGGCGGAAAAGAAACTGAGGGGGCGAAAGATAACATTCCTCACTATAGGCAAAGAGATTGCTTATTGCCATCATGAAAAGTTCGATGGCACAGGCTATCCTCATCGCAGCAAAGGGGATGATATTCCCCTGTCTGCCCGCATAATGGCTCTTGCCGATGTATACGATGCCCTGACATCCAAAAGGGTCTACAAAGAGGCATGGACTCATGAAGCCGCCAGAGAGCTTATTATTAAGGATTCGGGCAGTCATTTTGACCCTGATGCGGTAGATGCCTTTTTAAAAATGGAAGATGAGTTTATAAAGATAAGGGGTCAATATTACTCTGTGGAAAAAGTCTGAAAGTGTAAGTGAAGGTGTAAGTGAAAAGAAAAAATACTTATCACTTACACTTACACTTTCACTTTCACTTGCACTTCATTGTCATGCCGCAGGAAATAAAAATCAAAAAAGGCAGAGAGAGGAGGATACAGGGCGGCCATCTCTGGGTCTTTTCTAATGAAATTACCGACTCCCTGAAGCGATACAAAGCCGGAGAGATTGTTGATATACACTCATACAGAGGCGAGTTTTTAGGAAGGGGATATATAAATCCCAAATCCCTCATATCCATCCGTATTCTTACCCCTGAAAAAGATGAGATTGATGCCGAATTTTTCCATAAAAGGATTTTAAAGGCATGGTCTTACAGAAAACAAATATATCCTGATGCAAATTCATACAGGGTAGTCTTTGGCGAGAGCGATTTTCTCCCCGGACTTATCGTAGATAGATATGACGATTATTTGGTCGTGCAGACATTAAGTCTGGGTATGGATATCAGGCTGAACACGATTGCTGATGTTCTGACAGATATTTTCCGTCCTGTCGGAATTATTGAAAGAAACGATGTGGCAGTCAGAAAATTGGAAGGACTGGAAGAAAAGAAGGGGTTTTTTAGAGGCGACAAAAAAGAAAGAATCGCCATAAATGAGGACAGGCTTAATTTTGAAGCAGATATCCTGAATGGACAAAAGACAGGATTTTTTTTTGACCAGAGAGAGAATAGAAAGGCAGTCAGGAAATATATCAAACAGGGGAGCAGGGTTCTGGACTGCTTCTGTTATTCGGGGGGATGGACGATTTATGCTGCCGACAGCGGCGCCGGAGAAATAAACGGGCTGGATTCATCCGGTGATGCAATAAAATTGGCTGAAAGGAATGCAGAGATAAACGGATTTTCAAAAATATGCATGTTTAAAAAAGTGGATGTATTTGATGAATTGAGAAGACTTGTTTCTTCCTGTGAACAATATGATGTAATCATCCTTGACCCTCCTGCCTTCGTAAAAAGTTCAGGCAGGGTAAGAGAGGCATTGAAGGGTTATAAAGAGGTAAATCTTCAGGCTATGAAGCTTTTAAGAGACGGTGGGACATTAATCACATGCTCATGCTCTTACCATATTGACAGAGAGTCGTTCAGGGATATGCTTGTCCAGTCGGCATCGGATGCAGGGAGGAATTTCAGGCTGATGGAGATCAGGGGACAGGCTTTTGACCATCCTGTTTTATTATCCATGAAGGAAACTGAGTATCTGAAATGTGCAGTCCTTCAGGGGGTTTAAAGAACAAAACATGAACACGAATAACACGAATGAAACTAATTACACTAATAATTCCTAATAATAGAAAACTTTTTTACTTTTAATTCTAGTTTTTATTCGTGCCATTCGTATATTCGTGAAATTCGTGTTTCAGGGTTTTATAATTTTCTGCATCAAGAAAATTATTGACATATATAGAATAATCTGATACTTTAAGCACACTATTTTGGAGGAATAAATGGACCAATTTAAAACCCTATTAGCAGTAAAGAAGCTGATGTCAAAGGATATTTTTACCACAAACATAAAATCCACGGTAACCGAAGCGGCAAAGCAGATGAGCAAGCATAAGACAGATTGCATCCTTGTTATGGATGGTAAAAATGAAGTTGTTGGAATAGTTACAGAAAGTGATATAGTCCGCAAGGTAGTCGCCAAAGAGATTAACCCTTCGGCAGCGACAGTAAAGGATCTTATGAGCGAGCCGCTCCTCGATATTGCCTCTGACGAGTCAATTTTCGAGGCGAAAAAGATAATGGAAAAACATAATGTCCGTCATCTTATCGTAAAGGAAAACGGCAAGCTGGTGGGTATCGTAGCAGCAAGAGACCTTGTGAAATCATAGTTCTCTGCCCATATCTACTTTATATCAACAGTCCTTGCACTATTCCCCTCAAATGATGGAATCAAAAGGAGATTCTTTTTCCTGTCTATATTAATATCGGCAGGTGTGGTTAATCCCTTTAAAAATACCTCTACTTTCAAATCTGGCGTTATCTTATAAATCTTTCCGCCTGTAAAACTGGAAACATACATATTCCCTTTATTATCGAAATCTATCCCGTCGAGATTTTTGAATCTCTTATCCTCGACAATGATTTTTATATTGCCCGATGAATCTATCTCCTGTATCTTTCCTGTCTCCCATGTAACATTTATCAGCTTTCCCGACACCGGATGTATATTGAGTCCATTCGGACCGCCGAGCGCGCTCCCCTTTGCAATCGCCGAGATCTTATGGTTGTTTTTTGTTTCTATCTTAAAGATACTATTGCCGATCCAGTCCGACACATACAGGTTCCCCTGCGAGTCGTGGGTGAGGTCGTTTAAAGATACGGCGTTGAAAGCCTTTACATCTATATCGTATAACAACTTACCGGTCTCTTTATCAAATCCCCTTACGAAATCTATATCGCTGGCATACAGGACATTGCCGATTATATCCAGTCCTTTAGGTGCATTCAGGGTAATCTCCTTGTTTTTCCCGTCAATAAAAGCAAGGGCGATTACCTTTCCGTCTTTATCGAGCTTCGTTATAAAACCGTCGTCATCTTTTCCATTCGGTCCGCCGCTGTTTATATTTGAAATGAAATAATTACCTGTGGAAGGGTCTGCTATAAAACTCTCAGGGGTCTTTAAGTCTTTAACTTCAAAGGCAAAAGCTGTGGTTAAAAAACTGCTTAAAAACAAAACCAAAAACAGCAATTTCAAATTTCTCATAACTATCCCTCCTTATAATAGCCAATCATCTCCCTTAAAAATGGCGGGATAAATATATCTTCTGTATTATGCTTTCTTAATTGCCCGCTCAATATCCTGCACTTTTCCCTTGCTGGCAGCCTGCTGTCTATAATTATCACCTCCTTGCCCTTGATATTGCAGGCGCCGCTCTCAATTTTGAAATCCTCATTATCAAGATTGCTGTATTTTATATCTATGGATAGTCTCTTTGCAAGGGATTCAAGGTTATGAAGGATATCTTCGGCATCCATAGCTGCTGTGATAGCCCCTCACCCCGCCCTCTCCCCTGAGGGGAGAAGAGACTTTTTTGCTTCCTCTCCCCTCAGGGGAGAGGATTAAGGTGAGGGGTGGTTTAATGGTTACTGCTCAAAGAATCTCATTATGTCGTTGTAAAAGGCAAAGAGCATCAGAGAGACCAGCAGGAATATCCCTACATGCTGCGCCGCCTCTCTTAACTTTATGCTGACGGGTTTTCTTAATATTATCTCGATTAAAAAGAATAATATATGTCCGCCATCGAGGACAGGTATCGGGAGGAGGTTTAGTATGCCGAGGTTTATGCTTATAAGGGCTGCAAAGGTTGCATAAGGCAGGAACCCTTCGTTTGCAAATTCGCCTGCCTTCTGGAATATCATTATAGGTCCCCCGATATTTTTAGCAGAGATGTCTCCTGTTATCATTTTAACGATTGCCCAGAAGGTAAGATATATGATGTCATAAGTCCTCTCAAATCCTTTGAGAGTAGCGGTTACAGGATTATATCTCTCTGTTACAATCAAAGGCTCGATACCTATAAGACCGACCTCAAGGTTTTTTCCGAATATATCTTTTACAGTCTCAGCCCTTGGAGTTATCTTCAAATCGGCTACTGCCCCCCTCTCTTTTCTAACCTTAAAAGAAAGCTCCTTGTTCGGACTCTTGTGAATAATCTCGGCCATCTGATGCCATTTATCAACCTTTTTTCCATCTATCTCTATAATCATATCGCCTTTAACCAGCCCTGCCGATTCAGCGGCCCCGCCCTGTTTGATATTTCCGACAGCCGATGAATCCGAAGGCGCTTTGACTCCTATCATAAATACAAGTGCAAGTATGGCTACGGCAAAGAGGAGATTGAATATAGGTCCGGCAGAGACTATTGCCAGTCTTGTGCCCACAGACTTATTTGTAAATGATTTCTCCGGATTTGTTACCTCCTCATCGGGCTCTTCGCCTTCAAGCTTTACATACCCGCCGAGGGGGACGGCGGAAACAAGGTATTCGGTCTCGCCGACCATCTTTCCGATAATCTTAGGTCCAAAACCAAGGGAAAACTTTTTTACGCCGACACCGCTCCTCTTCGCTACAAGAAAGTGTCCCAATTCATGAACAAAAATCAATACCCCAAGCAAAACAACAGCAGAAATAATCGTTTCCACTAAATCCTCCTCAAGTTAGCCACAGACTTTCTTTTTTTGTCTGTGGCAAAATTTCTTATCAGTTATACCAGCAGCATCTTCATCGGCTGCAGTGTCCTGTTAAATGGATTAAAAACAAGTCCAAGCTCTTCAAGGGTAATTACACCTAAAAGTGCCTCATCCGATTCCTCCCCGAGTATTACAGGTGTATGCCCCTCACCCTGCGGCAAAACAATATAACATTCAGATACCTTCCGTTTAATAGGTGTGCCATCTGCAAGTCTGAACTCTACTGTCCTCTTAGGTTTTAATCCGATTACCTTCCATACCTTGAAAGGAAGTAAAGAATAGGTAGCGCCGCTGTCAACTATAAATTTAACTGTTCTTCTTCCCGTAGGTCCTTCAACCTCGCCGCTTATATAAGTTATACCCATTTTTATACCCCCTTATTATTGATAACACTGCAAAAACCTTTTTTTGAACGACTTTTTATTTTTATTTTGTTCTTTAAATAATTTTAAAAGGGCAAAATAAAAATAACGGAAGTGAGAAAAAAGGGTTTTTGCAGGATACTCACTGATGAGTTATAATCCTGACGCCTTTAGGCACATCAAAATGAAAAAGGTCTTCGGGTAATCCCTTATTCATCTCTATATTTGAGAAATTTACAATAGTCTGATTTCCGTATATGTCGTATACAATACTCGTTTCTATTTTAAAATCCTCTTTATTAACGCCGATTACCAATTTTGTCATATTCGGCTGCGATTTCTTTGGAATTAATCTAAGCAGGTATTGGGATTGAGATTCTTCGCTTCGCTCAGAATGACCCTTCGGGTCATCCTCAAATTCTATTTTAAATGTATCCCTTAACCTGCCGCTGCCGGATAGAAAGATATTCAAGGCATGAGAATCCGCTGCATTGCCTGCATTACTTATCATAACCTGTTTATCCGCAGACACATAAAACCAGATAACCTTTCCGTCAGAAATAATAAACTGTTCTTCAGGCTCTTTATATTCCCATCTCATCATCCCCGGCTTCTTTATAAATACCCGCCCCTTGCTTACCTGCTTCTTTTTTATCGTTTTTAAAAAGGAGGTCTGAATAAAATCAGCCTGAAAATTCCCTGTCCTCTCATACCCCTCCTGAACCCTGTCAACTACCTCGTCTAAAGTAAGGGCATTTGAGGTGTCTGCCGACAACAAAATTATTATACTCAAGAAAGATAGGATATGCAATCGTGCAATCATTTTTATATACAAGAAAAATCTGTATAGTGAAGAAACTTTCCTCGAACGACTTTTCCTGTGGATTATAAAAAACTTTTCCTTACACCGCATTTTTTCTTTTGTTCAACCCCCCTTCCTCCCCCCTTATTTTAAGGGGGGAGGAAGGGGGTTAAAATAGAGCAAAAGGAAAAAGGGTCTTCAGGAAAATGAGTGGGTAATTTTTTGCATTTTTATATCTCAGGCAGCATACAAGTCAGTATTTTTAACCTCAGATATTCCTCATCCCTTAAACCATAAGCCCTTCTCTGTATAACCCTGATTTTATTATTTA
>JACQEW010000113.1 GCA_016200365.1 Nitrospinota bacterium | reverse complement strand
TAGAACACGGATGACACGGATGATACGGATTTTCGCTGATAAAAAACAAATAATTTTCAAATTCTTTAAAAATCTGTGCAAATCCGCTAAATCCGTGTCATCTGTGTTCTATCAGTTTTTTCTAATAATGACATAAATCATATACACCTTATTGCCTCTATGGCAATCTATATAAAAACATATAGGAGGTAATGTTATGAGCAAGGAAAATATAGTAAAACTCGATATAAGGGTTATTCCCCCGTCTGCAAGGCATCCGGGCATAGTATTCAATATGTGGGACAAACTAAAGGTAGGGGAAACCCTGCAGATAATCAATGACCACGACCCGAAGCCGCTCCATCAGATGTTTGAATCGGAGCATAGCGGCTCTTATACATGGGAGTATGTGTCCAATGGGGCACAGGATTGGGTAATAAATATTACAAAGACAAAATAAAGTTGCCGATAAATAAATAATTGTGATTACATCTATTTGAGATTTATCATCCATAGCATACTCTCTCTCCGCACATCCCTCGCCACATAATCTTTAAATTGTATAAAAAAGCAAATTAATATAGAATAATTGCAAAAGTAAGCCTGTTTTTAAAGGAGATTAGGTAAGTGCGAAAATATACTATTGATGAGATATTTAAAAGCACAGAGACGAAACATAGTCTTTCCTTATTTGGCAAAAAACTTATCTCATCAATAGCCTTTTATGATAAAAACGGCAAGCCATATCTAAAATGCTTTGGCTCTGATAAAGAACGTCCTGCAAAACCAGAAGAAATAGTCCGCCAGCTTTTCATAAAGAAACTTTTGGATAATTACGGCTATCCAAAAGAACGGATTCAGGTTGAAAAAGATGTCTGGTTCGGCTCTGGTGTTTCCGATAAACGGGCTGATATTGTGGTATTGCAGAAAGACCTTGAGCATCCTTTCATAATTGTTGAAGTCAAGAAACCCAACCGTAAAGATGGCATAGAACAGCTAAAATCCTATTGCAATGCCGAAGGTTCACCGATAGGTGTCTGGACTAACGGATCTGAATTGGTTATCCTCCATCGTGAAGAACCAAATATATTCACTAATATTTCCGATATTCCAACAGCAGACCAATCTTTACAGGATGTAATTGCAGAACTGTGGACACTTGAAAAACTGACAAGAGAAA
Source organism: Nitrospinota bacterium (assembly GCA_016200365.1). GTDB lineage: Bacteria > Nitrospinota > Nitrospinia > UBA9942 > UBA9942 > JACQEW01. The sequence goes on along the minus strand of JACQEW010000113.1, from coordinate 10,299 downwards.
ATAAGCTAATCAAGGAAAGGGTATCCCTGAAAAGTATTATCCTTGACCTTGAGGATTTGGTTTTAGCCAATGCCGGAGTTGATGCCTTTGAGGAAGTTTTTAAATTGATATATGCAAAACTTTATGATGAGTGGGCGGCAAAAAATGTTAGAGGCAGAAACGGCAGGGTCTATTTTAGAATTTATGGTGAATCGCCAAAGGAGCTTTACGATAAAATAAACAATCTTTTTAAAGATGCTATAAATAAATGGAAGGGCGTATTTAATCCAATGGACAGGATAGAATTATCACCAAATCATTTGATGACCTGTGTATCATTTTTGCAGGACATAAAGCTCTTTAACTCCAATCTTCAAGTAATTGACGAAGCCTTTGAATATCTCGTTACTCAAGTAGCCAAAGGAGCCAAAGGTCAATACTTCACACCCCGTCATGTCATAGATATGGCAGTTAATATGCTTAATCCAAAAGAAACAGAAAAGGTGATTGACACGGCAGCAGGGTCATGTGGGTTTACCGTTCACACAATACAATACATAGCAGGAGAGCCGACATCTCCAAGCGGCTTGCCTGAACATGCGAAAGAATTTGCCCAGAACAACATATTCGGAATTGATTTTGACAATCGCTCTGTAAAAATTGCAAAGGCGATTAATCTGATTGCCGGTGATGGTAAGAGTAATGTTTACAAGCTTAACTCCCTTGAATCCTCATCGTGGGATGACGAAGGCAAATCGGCTTGTCGTCCAATGTTGACCCGATTTTCTGAAGACAGGGCAAAAGATGAGGATAATCAGAAGAACTTTAAATACTTTGATTTTGATGTGCTTCTTACCAATCCGCCCTTTGCCGGAAACATAAAAGAAAAGCAGATACTCAAAAACTATTTACTTGCAGAGAAGAAAGGCAAGACAGTTTCAAAAATCGGGAGAGACATTCTTTTCATAGAAAGAAATCTTAATTTTATAAAGCCCGGCGGGAGGATGGCGATTGTCTTACCACAGGGAAGACTTAACAATACTAACGATGAATACATCCGTAAGTTTATTATGGAAAGGGCAAGAATCCTTGCTGTTGTAGGACTTCACGGCAATACCTTTAAGCCTCACACTGGAACAAAAACCAGCGTTTTGTTTTTGCAGAAATATACGGAGAAAGAGCTTGAAAAGATAAATGCTGTCCAAAGTAAATATGGAAAAAAATGGCAGGACTTTATAAATGTCATTGCGAGTAAAGCGAAGCAATCTATTAGAGAGGACGACTTGCCTGAAGAACTGCTTGGCTTTCTCAATTCCTTCTACGGAAGTTATGAGGAAGAACCTGAAGATGCAGACGAAGAAAAAGAAGCTGGTGATGAAAAACCGAAGACTGAAACTACCGAAGATTTACAAGAAGCAATAAACATCCTCAAGGAAGAAATTGAAAACTTACAAAAAGAGATTGCCGATGCTGACAGCATAAAGAAAAAGGAACTTACCAAAAAACTAAAAGCCTTTCAAAAGAACCTTGCAAATGAGGAATACAGCCTTAACTTAAAGACATTAGGCGGCAGGTTAAATATCCTTTTGAATGACGAAAAGGATTTAGAATCATTCCACAAATTTTGGCTTCAATCCAAAAGCGCAAAAGAACTCTCATATCCCATTTTTATGGCGACATCTCAAAAATCAGGCAAGGATAACTCTGGCGAATATGTTTATAAAAAAGGAGTAAATGGCGATTTAATGCTTGATGAAAACGGACATTTAATTATTGACCACGATTTGGATTTCATAGCCGAAAAATTTATTGAGTTTGCTAAGAAGCAGAGATTTGATTTTTGGAAAGAAGGCTACAGGGCAATGTATTCAGAAATGCCTCTGGCTGCCGAGACAGAGACAAAATACAAGAGAAAACAAAATGCCTGAAATTATTGCGGATAATATTTCGATAATAAATAGCAATGAGTTAGAAGGGGCAACGAGGCTTGAAGCGGAGTATTATCAACCAGCATATCTTTCTTTAATGAAATCATTAAAGCTAATTTCAACTGTTAAATTGAGCACGATTGCTTTTGTGACAGACGGTATTCATGCTTCAATAGATTATGATGATTCTAGTCCAATTTATTGCTTGTCTGCCCAATCTATAAAGGATGGGTTATTTGATTTATCTGCAAAAACTATGATAGCCGTTTCTCAGCACAATAATAATTTACGGACAAGTATACAGTGTGGGGATGTTATTATTTCTTCTATGGGCACAATTGGATTCTCAGCCGTTGCTTATAAGGAGATACTTCCAGCAAATGCAGTTAGGCAAGTCTTAATAGTCAGAGTCAAAGAATTAGAAAAACGGGATTCAGATTACCCATACTTCATAAGTACGTTCTTAAATTCAAAGTATGGCATGTTTCAATCAATAAGAGAAGCGACAGGCAATGTTCAACAACATTTATTCATTGATAAGGTTATAAATTTTAAAATACCACAACTTCCAAACATTGAATATATTGGTGGAATATATAAAAAGGCAGAAATAAAATTTATTGAGTCAAATAATCTTTATTCCCAAGCCGAAGCCCTGCTTTTAGAAGAACTCGGCATAAAAGATGTTGACCTGTCCCATGAGCCTTGCTACGAGGTAAATTCTGCCGATACCATTACTGCCAACCGCATTGACGCTGAATACTACCAGCCGAAGTATGAGCGGGTGATTGAGGTGGTTAGTAAAAGACAGCAGATGCACACTATTGCAGATGTCTTTGATTTCAAACGAGGCGAGTTTATTGATACCAAATATTATACAGAAAATAAGACTTCAAGACCGTATATAAGGATTAAGGAGCTATCTAATAATTCGACTATAAACTCGGATGAAGTGGTTTATATTAAAGACGAATATAAAAATAGCAAAACAGCCACTTTGAAAAAGGGAGATTTAGTAATTGCAATTATAGGCGATACCATTGGAAAAACAAATCTGATTTTAGAAGAATTTGAAGGTGGTTTTTGCTCAAATAATACTGCCATACTTAGACTTAAGGAGTCTTATAAAAATAGATTTAATCTGTTTTTTCTCGAAAAGTTATTTCACAGTATCTTTATACAACTACAAATCGAAAAGAGAAAAGCCCAGACAGGCCAACCCAAAATAGCCGATAAAGAAATTAAAGAAATAGAAATTCCACTGGTTGACTATCAAAAACAATGTGCAATTGGGGACTTGATCTGCCAATCCCACTCTGCCCGCCGTCAGGCAAAAGAGCTTTTAGAAGAAGCAAAGCGGAAGGTTGAGGAGATGATTGAGAAAGGAGGGAGTAACTATGGATACATTTAATATTATTGCCGGGGCTGCATCTATAGTATCCTTAATTATTAGTATATTTGCCATAAATAAGGCATACAAAATTGAAAAGAATATTAATATTAGTGTTGATAAATCGGTTGAAAAAAATCAATCTCAAAATAAAATAAAACAATCTATGAAAGGAAACAACAATATCCAGTCAGGGAGAGACACACATGTTGTATAAAAACAGGCAAGAGATCAAAGATGGAAATAACAATATTCAGTCAGGGAGAGATACAAACATATATATCTCTGCCGATAAAAAAGAAGAAAAGGATATAGGTATTATTGCCGACATTTTAGGCTTCATTTTTAAAAATAAAATTAAGGCTGAGGATATAGAACCGACCAAAGATGAAAAAAATAAAGAAACATTTGTTAATTTAAAAGAGAAAATACCTTTAAATTTCAAAGACCAGAAACAACAAGATGATGTAAATAAAATGTTTATCAACCTTTGGTCAACCATAAGATTAGTAGGAAAATATTTGGCAGAGATTGAAGATCAAGGAAAAGTTTTGAGATTAAAAGAACAGATACAGACCGAATTTAGAAAACTCAAAGACCAAAACAATGATATTCTAAAAATATTTGATGAGTTGCCTTTGCTGTTCTTACAAGATGATAAAAAAACACATCCCGATTATCATGGTGGTGCAAAAGCAGTTATCTTATATTTTTTTGAGTATTGTGATATAGGTAGTAAAACAGAAAAAGAAAAACTGAATGAAACATCATTATTTGATTAAAGAAATAAACCTATGCTGATTCCCACAAAATATGAAAATATAGAAAAGAATATTTTAGTAATTAGTAGTGAAATATTAAAACTGCTTAAAAAGAAATCTTTTGACGTGGATGACTTATTTACGGAAATTAAAAAGATAAGACAAGTAGACTTTGAAAGTTACTTTGATTGTCTGGTATTTCTTTATTTGGCTGATTTTTTAGAGGCACATAACCATTATATTTTCTTGAAAAGGTAATAAGATATGGTGTTTTTAAAAAGAATCTATTCAAAACCTGAGGGATTATTTGACCCTGTTGATTTTAAGCAAGGGGTCAATGTAATTTATGGTGAGAAATCGGAAACCAGTAGGCAGCAAGACTCTCTTAATTATATTGGCAAATCAACATTTATAGACCTTATTAACTTTTGCTTGCTTTCTAATATTCCACCAAGATTAAAAAGAGCTAAAAACTTTTTGGATGATTACTCAATTGTTTTGGAAATTGTAATTGACGGAATAGTCTATTCCATAGAAAGAAATACGAAGAAATCCTCAATTATTTTTTGGGGACGGACAAATCAAAGCAAAAGTGAGTATCAAATAAACGATTTAAAAAGAGAACTTTGCAACCTATTCTTTAAGGACAATAATTATAAAGGCTACTACAGTAATGAATGGTTTAGGCAACTACTGCCTTTTTTTATTAAGGTGCAGCAAAAGGGAAAGAACATTTATAAAAATGCCGTAAATTATATTGAGGGAATGAAGACTTTAGAGGCAATACAATACCATCTTTTTCTATTAGGCATTGATAATACTTTAGCAAAAGATAATTACCATCTAACAGCAGAACTAAAAAGAAGAGAACCTGTAGTTGAGGAAATTGAAAGGTTTGTCAAGGAAACATATAAATTGCAAGATATTCAAGATGCTAACAATACGGTTAGCAAATTAGAGAGGGATATTAAAAGATTGTCAGAGAATATAAAAGTATTTAAGCTTGGCGAGCAATATGATGATGTTGAAAAGCAAGCAAATAAAATCACTGAGAAGATAACTGAATATATTTTTAGAAATCATCAGGATAGGAGAAAAATTGATTCCTATAAAAAGAGTTTTGAACAAGATATAAAAATAAGTCCTTCAAAGGTGGAACGAATATATAAAGAACTAAATGAACAGTTGGGTTTTTCTATAAAGAAAACCTTACAACAAGCGGTAGATTTTAAGAATAATCTTATAAAATCAAGGCAGAATTTTATTTCTGATGAAATCAGGAAATTGGAAAGTGACTTACAACAGAGAGAATCGGAAATTAACAAATTGGATGAAGAAAGGGCAAAGCTATTTGGATTTTTAGTAGAGAAGGAAGCAATTAAAGATTTAACAAATGCCTTTTACCTTTTAAATAAGAAGAAAGAGGAAATTAATCAGATAGAATCAAAATTGCAAACTTATAACGATTTTCATCGTGAGATACTCGATTTGAAAGAAAAAGAGGCAAGATTAGATAAGGATATAAATAATTTTATTATTAAAACGAAGGGGGAGATTGACATCTTTAGAACAATATTTCATGCACTTTATAATACACTTTATATTGAACAAAAAGACCGTGCAATATTTAATATCGCTGCCAAGTTAAAATCCGATGCGAAATTTGACATTAAAATTGACGCACCTGGCATATATAGTGAAGGGAAAAATAGGGGTTGTATTTTACTTTATGATTTGGCAGTTATATTTCAAGCAATTCAAAAGGGAAGAACATTTCCAGGATTTCTTATCCACGATGGTATTTTTGATGGTATTCACAAAAGCCATTTTGTTGCTCTGATGAATTACTTGGAAATTAAAGGCTCAAAAGATAATTTTCAGTATATTTTTACTGCAAACAAAGAAGATATTTTTATGAAAGATGCATTAAATTGTGGTGAATTAACATTTGATTTAAAAAATAAAGCAATTGCAATTTATACTCCTGATAATAAGTTATTTAAGAGGGACTTTTAATAATACAGCTAACCGCCTCGCAGCCATAGCCTATGGTGCAGAAATGTCACGGGAACGGTATGTTTAGATTACATTCGGCAATGTTTTTAAAAATGCTATAATATAAAAGGAGATTTGGTATGACTAACACATTGGAGATAGATAGAAATATATACAATGCACTTATTGAGTCCTTTGGCGAAAATACGCTTAGGGAAAAAATAGATGATATTCTCCTGTCTGCAATGGAGAGCTTGCTGGAAAAATACACTCGTAAGATATTGGAGCTTGAAGAAAGGCATGGAGTATCTTTTAAAGAGTTTGAAAAAATATGGGATGAAGGAAAAATTGATAATAAACATAGCCACGAAATAGAAGGGGATTTTATTGATTGGGAAATGTTAGAGATGGAAAAAAAAGAATTGTTATCGGCACTGTCCAGACTCAAAGGCTTTAAAAAATGAACAACCACAATGTTGATGAATTCCTGTCATCACTAAAGACCTTTCTAAAAAACCATTTTGCCCAATATAAAATTGAATTCTTAATAAGAACACCAAAGTCCCTCAAAGCAAATATTCATCTTGATGAGAAATTTTTTATTGCAGCTCGATATAATGCAAGAAATGGGAGGATGGACTTTGCATTAATACAGGATGACAAAAGGATTTTTGGATATGATAATTTAAAGGAATGGCACTATCACCCTTATAAAAACCCATCAGTTCATATCCCATGTGATAAACCATCTACAGATAAAATCTTATTTGAAATTAAAAAAATTTATGAAACCACTAAATGAGGCGAAAAAAACGAAGGTAAAACCTCCTATTAACTTAATAGAATGAAAAAAATAATACTTGCAATTACAGGCGCGAGCGGCGCAATATATGCCAGACACCTTTTTGATTTCCTGCAAAGAAAGGGCGTAGAGTTGCATCTTATCATTACGGAAAATGCAAAGGGAATATTAAAGGATGAGACAAGTATAGGAGAGAATTATTTTAAAAAGAAAAATGTCTCGATATACGAAAACTCAAATATGAATGTCAGGATAGCCAGCGGCTCTTTTAGGTTTGATAGTATGGTAATAATTCCGGCAAGTATGGGAACGATTGGAAGGATCGCAAGCGGTTACTCCGATGACCTCGTAAGCAGGGCTGCCGATGTGGCATTAAAAGAGAGAAAAAAGCTTATAATCGTCCCACGCGAAACTCCTTTGAATGATATTCACTTAAATAATATGCTTACTTTAAGCCGTGCAGGGGCTGTGATACTCCCTGCATCTCCTGCCTTCTACCATAAGCCTAAAGATATTAATGATATGGCAAAATTTATAGTGTCAAGGGTTCTCGACCAGCTTGGCATCGAGAACGACCTTGTTCCGACATACGGTGAGAAAACTTAAAACTATAATTGGAAAAAATATAGTGGAAAAAGAAGTTGTTATGCAAATAAATGACGAATATTATATTTCAGACAAGATAGATAAAATAAATTTTGGGCAAGTTAGAGAAATGTTAAAAGATGCTTTTTGGTCTAAAGATATTAGTGCTGAAGAAATAAAAAGGGGTGCGAGCAATTCCGCTCTCGTAGTTGCAGCATATCATAAAAACAATGATATTGTCGGCTACTTACGGGTTATTTCGGATAAAACAAGATTTGCCTATTTGTTGGATGTTTATGTCCACAAAAAACATAGAAAAAAGGGGATTGCCAGATCAATGGTTAGCTTTGCCCTTAATCATAGAGAATTAAAAGATGTTTATCAATGGTTACTTGTTACCAGAGATGCTCATGATGTCTATAAAACAGTGGGTTTTCAACCGCTGCAGCATACGGATAAATGGATGAGTATAATAAAACCAAGACCCGATAGATGAAGTAATGCTGAAAGGAACAATTCATAATCAATGTTCTGATGAAGCTTAAAATCATCCTCGAAGACATAAAGATTCAGCACACTGTATTTGCACTCCCCTTTGCGCTCATGAGTGCCTTTATGGCATCAAAGGGTATTCCTCCGGCAGATAAACTTTTGTGGATACTCATTGCAATGGTGGGTGCAAGAAGTGCGGCGATGTCTTTCAACAGGATTGCAGATGTGGATTACGATAAAAAAAATCCAAGGACAAAGGAGAGGGCGTTGCCCAAAGGTGAAATAAAAAAATCTCAATATCTGATATTTCTTACAGCCTCAGCCTGCCTCTTTTTATTTTCCTGTCTGATGCTTAACAGATTGGCACTGATTTTATCTCCAATAGCGTTATTCATTATATTTTTTTACTCCTATACCAAAAGGTTCACTGTTTTTTCCCATTTTTTCCTGGGGCTTGCTTTGAGTCTGGCGCCAATAGGTGCATGGGTTGCAGTAAGGGATGAGATTTCTCTTGTATCTATAGTTTTAGGACTCGCCGTAATATTCTGGCTTGCAGGATTCGATATTATTTACGCCTGCCAGGATGTGGAATTTGATAAAAAATACGGATTGTTCTCATTCCCTGCAAGATTGGGAACTGCAAAGGCATTAAGACTTTCGGCAATATTCCATAGCATAATGACCATCCTGCTTTTTTCTTTAATTTTTATAGGGAATGTCGGATTGTTTTATCTCATCGGTGTCATATTAATTGCCGGACTCCTCCTCTATGAACACTCCCTCGTAAAACCCGATGACCTTTCAAAAGTCAATGCGGCATTCTTCAATGTAAACGGGATTATAAGCATCGGTTTGATGATTATGACAGTAATAGATATAGCTTGGAAGTGAGGATACAATGACAGTATATGAGCTTGCAGGTTATATAGATTTATCGCTCCTTAAGCCGCAGGCTTCAAAAAATGAGGTAGAGGCTCTTATTCAGGATGCGCAGAAATATCCCTTTGCATCCGTATGTATCCCGCCGTGCTATACCGGACTGGCTGCAAAAATGTTAAAGGAGTATCCTGTAAAGGTTGGAACTGTTGTAGGCTTCCCCTTGGGGTATCAGACGACTTCCGTAAAATTGCATGAAGCTCGTGAGGCTGTGGAGACAGGCGCAGAGGAGATTGATATGGTAATGAACATATCGGGTTTTAAGTCCGGCGAGCTAAAAATGGTGCAGGATGAGATTTTGGAAATATCTTCGGCGATTCCGCAAATAGTAGTAAAGGTGATAATAGAGACCTGCTATCTGACCGATGAGGAGAAGGCAACTGCCTGTAAATTAGTGATAGACGGCGGGGGAGACTTTGTTAAAACATCCACCGGTTTTGGTCACAGCGGTGCAACGGCAGATGATGTAAGGCTGCTGGCAAATACCGCTGCCGGCAGGATAAAGGTAAAGGCATCAGGCGGCATAAAAAATCTTAATAATACACTGAAAATGATAGAAGCAGGAGCTAATAGAATTGGAACGAGTGCAGGGGTAAATATAATTACAGAATATAGAAGACAGAGGACAGAAGACAGAGTAAAAATATTCTGACTTCTGTCTTCTGACTTCTGACTTCTGATTTTACATTGACAGGTGCAGCCAGAGACCGGCAGCGTAATATTTATCAGCCAGCTCCCCGTTTATATTCAGCCGCAGTGCAAGCATGTGTATATCTAATCCTGCAATATATCTCATATAAAAACTCTCAGGATTCTTTGACCCTGATCCGGTAATGCTGACATCATTGATCAAAGAACTGCCTCCGCCTGTAAGAGAGAGTGTCCCTTTTGTTGTAAGGCTCGTATCCACACTGCCGTAATTTTTATTTGCGGCTATACCTGCATAGGGAGTAATGAAAACGAATTGTTTGCTTAAAATTGCCTTCAGTCCCACAGATTGAGTTGACCATTTTATTTCACCTGTTGTTTTGGAATCCACAGTCTGGGTGTAACTACCCCCGGGATAGATCTCTCCGTAAGTCGTTTCTTTGTAGACTTCTGAGCTATCTATCTTGCCGGAGGCAACATCATAAGTAAGACTCAATGAAATATCAGGCAGGGCGACCCCTGCCAATCCCTTTCCAAGAAACTGTCTTCTTACCTCGGCGCCATATACCGTATTACTTGCATCGAAGGCGGCATTTCCCTCGTCCAATTTAAAAGAATAGCCTCCGTATTTTAAACCGAGGTCAATATCCGCTGGCAGTCCTAATTTACCCTGAATCAATATCCCCGGCACTCCAACCGTCCCCTTAAAATCCAAACTGCTGGTTTTGATGGTTCTGGTCGGGAGAGCCCTCAGCTTATTTGTATCAACATTCCAGATAGCTG
>JACQEW010000112.1 GCA_016200365.1 Nitrospinota bacterium | reverse complement strand
TTTCGGAGAAAGAAAGGTTGAAATTAAGCGTAAGGTAAAGATTTTAAAGATAGATAAACAGCCCCTGATAGCTGTATTCAGGGGTTGTCTATCCTGTTTATCCTGTCAAAAAATTGTATAGCTAAACTATTACGCAAAATGAAAGAGTTTTTAGCCGATTTATATAATTTTCTGCATTATAAATTGAATATCTTTAAGGCGCTGAGGCTTCTCTTTCCGAGAAAGAAAAGAGAGGTGTCGCTGCCTGCCGATGACGGGTTTCTCGATAAAGAGGATATTCAATGGTGGTACTGGACAGGGCATCTGACAGGAGAAAAAGACGAGAAATTCGGTTTTGAAGTTGTCTTTTTTGTCTTTGACAGCTGGATATTTTTCAGAAACATCCTTGCGCAGGCTGCGGTAAGCGATATTTCAGGAAATAGCTATTCTTTCAGGGAAAAGGTGGAGTTTTTTACATTGCCGAAAAAACTTAAGGCTGCCTTTAACCTCGATGCAAGAGAGCGCAAGGAAGGCATAGTGATTTCCGCTAAAGGCGGCAGGGGTAGAGATGAACTCTATTTCAAGGCAGGGGATTATGAGGCTGAGTTAAGGCTTGAGGAACTGTCAAATCCTGTTGTTCATTATGGCGGCAAACTGCATAAATATGAATTTGGCGGAGATACTTTTTATTATGCCAGAGAAAGGATGAAAACGAACGGAGTTATTAAGAAAAATGACGTCGAGTATAAAGTAGCCGGAGTAAGCTGGTTTGACAGGCAGTATGGCGAGCTTTACCAGGCAATATTTAAAGGGTGGCAATGGTTTGCCATAGAGCTATATACCGGCGAAGAGATAATGCTTTATGATTTCAGAGATGACAAATATGCAGCGGAAAGGTTTGGCTCTATTACGAGAGAAAACAGGACGAGAAGCATAACATGCAGTGATTTTGCCGTGGAAATTTTATCCACATGGGAAAGCCCTCATACAGGCATTATCTACCCTTCAAAATGGAAAGTGAAAGCGGAAAAGAATACCTATATTATCGTTCCTGCCATTGCAGACCAGGAATTAAGGGCAAATCACCATATATGGATAGGTCCGGAATATTGGGAAGGGGCATGCGTGGTCTATAATGAATCCGGCAGTGAAATCGGAAAGGCGTATGTGGAGCTAAACGGTTATGGAAGGCATAGGATAATAACGGTATAATTCGTTCATACATAGGAAATTATAAAAAATTTGACAGGATTAACAGCCCCTGAATGCAGCTATCAGGGGCTGTTTTATCCTGTATATCCTGTCTAAAATCAGGTTTTTGTTCTGTGAGCTGCAGCAGCATTTTTGTATATGATATGTTTCGGCGATAGGAAAGAATGAGGAGGAGAAGATGAATATAGAAGGGACGGTCGGCGGCTATATAATCAGGGAAAAACTATTTAAGAGCCAGAAATCTGTAATTTACAGATGCAGCGGGAGAAACAAAGAAGGCTCGTATATAGTCAAGATATTGAATATGGATTACCCGACCGACGACGATATACAGGAATTCCTTTATTCCGCAGACATTATGAAAAACCTTTCGATACCGGGGACGCCTGTCGTTGCAGAGGTTATTTCCATCGGCGAGACAAAGGGAATCGTTTTTATTGACGAAGGGGCGGATTCGATTGATAAAAAAAATACCGGAAATTTTTCATTGAAAGAAAAGCTTGTGCTTTTTTTAAAAATAGTGGAAATAATGGGGAAAGTCCATCAGGCAGGGGTAATCCATAAAGATATTAATCCTTCAAATATTATTTACAATAAAGCCACAGGGTATGCGGGGATAATAGATTTTGAAAACGCTTCTATATTTTCCGGGGGGAAAGCTGTTTATGACAAAAACAGGCTTGTCGGGACGCCGGCATATATTGCGCCGGAACAGACAGGGAGGACCGGCAGGGCTATAGATTACAGAGCCGATTATTATTCGACAGGGGCGGTTTTTTATGAGATTTTCACCGGGAAAAAGGTTTTTGGAGATATAACCGGAGCCGTAGAGCTTATTTACTATCATGTTGCAAAGGCGCCGATGAGCCTCATGGATATAGATAACTCTATTCCTAAGCCTGTAAACGATATCATAATGAAGCTGCTATCAAAGAATTCCGAAGACAGGTACCAGAGCCCCGAAGGAATAAGCCATGATATCAAAGAGTGCATTGAAATGCTGGATAAAAAAGGCAGAATAAGCAATTTTGAAATAGGGAAAAAAGATAAGATAAAAAAGCTTGTTTTGCCGCAAAAGCTCTACGGAAGGGAAAAAGAAATTAATGCCATATCCGGGGCATTGAACAGGGTATGCATGGAAGGCTTTGAATTCGTCCTCATATCGGGAAAACGCGGCAGCGGGAAAAGCTCATTTAAGGGGGAGGTGCAAAAGCTGACTTCGAGAGAAAAAGGATATTACAGTTACGGGAAATTCGATAAGAGCAAAATGGAGATTCCATACTCGGCTTTTGAGTCTTTTGGCGGATTCGTAAAATGCCTTCTATCTGAAAATGAAGGCACGGTAAATGTCGCAAAAGAAAGGATTCTTAAAGCAATAGGAAATAACGGAAAGGTATTATTCGACATTATTCCCGAGATAAAGCGCCTGATAGGCGAACAGCCTGAGGTTCTCGCGCTGCCGCCGAATGAAACAAGAAACAGGCTTATATATACATTTATAGAATTTCTTAAGGCATTTATTGCGAAGGAAATGCCGCTCGTCTTTTTTTTAGACGACTGCCAGTGGGCAGATGAAGCCTCCATAGAGCTGATTAAAGCGCTTTCCAATGTAACCGACATAAGATACTTTATGCTTGTTCTGACTTACGATGAGGAAGAGGCAAAAATCAACGGCCTGTTTTTAAGCCTGATAAACGAGATAGAGGAAAAATCAAAGGCAAATGTCACCGTCATAAAGGCAGAAAACCTTATGGAAGAAAATATCGCAGCCATGATTGACGATATGACAGGCGGCGGGATGGAAAACGAGATAGGTTTTACTCAGAATATCTTAAAGGTAACAGGAGGCAAGCCATTTCTTGTTTATGAATATATATCCGCTATGTGTAAAAACGGCGACATCTTTTTCGACCCGAATGAAGGAAAATGGAAATGGAATCAAGATGGGTTTCTCAAAATCGGGCATAAAGAGGGAGAGGCGCGCCTGATAAATGAAAAAATAGAAAGACTCTCCGGCGAGGCAAGAAAAATAGTCGAAGCGGCTTCTATAATCGGCGAAGTATTTGACATAAAAAGAATCCTTTACTTGCTGAAAATTGATGACGCCGCCTTGAAGAATACCGTAAAACAGCTTATCGAAGACAAGATTATAGAGGCAGAGGAGGCAGACTTTAAATTTATCGGAGAAAAATCATATCTTGTCAAGCTGAGGTTTGCCAATGACATGATATGCCATGCAGCGCAGCTCGTAATACCCGAGCAAAAGAAAAAAGAGATGCACCTTACAGTCGGTAAAAATATGGCATCGGAAATGGAAAAATCCGGGGCAGACGATGCTTTATTCAATACGGTGTATCATCTTAATTTTGGGATAGAGATTGAAAACAATAAAGAAATCGTCGCTAAAACTGCCGCACTAAACAAAAGCTCCGGAATAAAGGCGAGAAAGGCTTCTGCTTTCAGGGCGGCGCTGGATTATTTCAAAATATCGCTGAGGCTTAAAGGGGAAAAAAGCAGCGACGTTGATATTTTCCTCGGATTGTCGGAAACATCGTATTCCTGCGGCGAATATAGTGAAATGGAGAGATATTTCCGGATGGCAGTCGAAAAGGGGATGGATTCGGCAATGAAAGCAAAATTTACGGAGATACTGCTCCTGTCATATCTTGCAAGAGGCGAGACGAAGGAAGCGGTGAAGGTATCGCTTGAGGCATTGAAGGAGTTTGGGATTGTGTTCCCGCAAAAGCCGGGGAAGGCGGATATATTAAAGTCGCTCGTGAGGCTCAAAATAAAACTTTTGAGGATTAAAATCGAAAACCTGCCTGATTTGCCGGTGATGAAGGATTCAAGATACCTTGCTGCAATGAGGATAATGTCTTCTGTGGCTTCTTCCGCATACCTCGCTTCACCTGAGCTGTTTGTGCTTATGGTTTTTAAACAGCTCGAGCTTTCGATAAAGCACGGGAATTCGCCTCAGTCTGCGTTTGCATATTGTTCTTACGGCATTGTCCTCTGCGGGCTTTTGGGGAATATCGAAACGGGGTATAAATTCGGAAAGGCGGCGCTGAGGCTTCTTGAAAAATTCGAAGGCGCCGAATACAGGGGGAGGACAATCGTTGTGGCAAACCTCTTTACCCTCCACTGGAAAGAGAGGCTTGCAAAAGTGGAAAAGGAATTTGATGCGGCATACGGGGTATCGCTCGAGGCAGGGGATACCGAATATGCCGCATGGGCTCTTTTGTGCAGGGATTTTTACGCCTTCTTTTCCGGGAAAATATTGAGCCGCTTGAAGGCGGATATGGAAAAATCGGTCGAGAAGATAAGATACGAGCTGAAAATGGAAAAGCAATACTATTCGGCCCACTCTTTCCTTGCGCTTGTGGATTCGCTTAATCCTGGCGAGCAGAGGGAAGAGAGGGAAAACCTGCAGGAAAAAGAAGAACAGCACAGGGAAAGGTTTGAAAAAGAAAATGATAAAAACAGCCTTTACTATGTTTATTCCAACAGCATGTTAAAAAATCTTTTTTTCGGGAATTACAGGAAGGCGTATAGAGAATCGCTTAAAGCTGAAAAATATATCGAGAGCGTGGTTTCGACGGTAAATTATCCGGAATTTTATTTTTACAGCGGGATTTCTTTGTTCCTCGGAAATGACTCTTTCACGAAAGAGATGAAGAAATCCGCCGCAAAAAAGATAAAAAGCCTCAAAAAATGGGGAAGCTTTTCGCCCGATGACCATTTATACAAATACAGGCTTCTCGAGATATTGAGAAGCCTGTATTTTACGGCGGGCTCCGAAAAAACTCCGGGATTTGACGATGTTATTTCAAATGCGTTAAAAAACGGATTTATACAGGATGCAGCGCTTGCAAGCGAAGTCGCCGCAATAATTTTTAAAAGAAAAAGGCATGATAACATCCATAAGGCATATATGTATGATGCGTATGCGCTCTATAATAAATGGGGGGCTGCGGCAAAATGCTCGAAACTTATAGAAGCCAATCCTTTTATTGCAGGAAATGGCTCTTTTACAGCTTCCGTTACGGGGAGCCATAGGTATGGAGTGGACGGAATGGTTGATTCGGCGAGTCTCATCAAAATAGCCCGGATATTTTCAAGCGAAGTCAGATATGACAGGCTTATAGAAAAGATGGTGGATGTTTTAATGGAAAATGCCGGAGCGGAAAAAGGCTTTTTTATCGTCAAAAGCGGGGACAAATTTTCTGTGGAAGCGGCATTCGATATTAACAAAAAAGATGCCGCAAAATATAAAAAGGAATATAAGGAATATGAAGGAATGTTTTCTAAATCAATAATAAATTATGTGGCAAGAACCGGGGAAAATATAGTGCTAAACGACGCTGCAGAAGACGGTGTGCCGTTTATAGACGAATATTTGCAGGAGAAAAACCCTAAATCCGTATTATCTCTCCCCGTTGTCTCGCAAAACAAGATAGTGGGTGTCCTTTATTTTGAAAACAACCTCGTGGCAGGGGCATTTACAAGGCAGAGGCTCGATATATTGAAAGTAATAGCATCGCAGGCCGCAATTGCCATAGAAAATATAAGGATGTATGCCAATCTCGAAGAAAAGGTAAATGAAAGGACTCTTGATCTGAAAAAAACCAATGAGGAGCTGGAGCGGCAGAAGAAAGAGGCAGAACATGCAAAAACTGTTGCAGATGAAGCCACAAGGGCAAAATCCGAATTTCTTGCGAGCATGAGCCATGAGATAAGGACGCCGATGAATGCAATCATAGGCATGGCAGATTTGTTGTGGGATACCGAGCTGGCTTCGGAGCAGAGGCAGTATGTTCAGGTGTTCAGGTCCGCAGGAGAAAATCTCTTAAACCTTATTAACGATATACTTGACCTCTCAAAGGTCGAGGCAGGGCAATTGACCCTCGAGACAATTGAATTCGACCTTAACGAAGTCATCGAGAAGCTGTGCGAGATTATAGCAATAAGGGCGCATGCAAAAGGCATCGAGCTTGTGTGTCATATTATGTCCGATGTCCCGACATATCTGATTGGAGATCCCCTTCGCCTCCGGCAGATTTTAGTCAATCTGATTGGAAATGCCATTAAGTTTACGGAAAGAGGAGAGGTGGTGGTAACAGTTAAGAGTGAAGAATTAAGAGTTAAAAGTGAGGAAAAAAATAATCCTTCAACTCTTAACTCTTCACTCTTAACTCTTAACTTTTCTGTAAAAGATACCGGTATTGGCATCCCCGCCGATAAACTGAATACTGTATTTGAAAAATTTATACAGGTTGATTCTTCAACCACAAGGAAGTATGGAGGGACAGGACTTGGACTTGCCATATCGAAAAGGCTTGTGGAGATGATGGGGGGACGAATCTGGGTCGAGAGCAAATTAGGCGAAGGCATCGCCTTTTACTTTACGGCAAAATTAGGAATTCAATCCGGGCATAAGAAACAGATTCGGCTGCCTGAAGTTGATATTAAAGGGTTGAAGGTTCTTGTTATAGACGATAATGCAACGAATCGCACAATATTGCGGGAGATGCTGACTGAATGGGGCGCTGTCGTAACGGAGGCAGAGGACGGTATGAAGGGGCTTTCGGAGCTTAAAATAGCAAGGGATGCCGGCAATCCATACAAGTTTCTATTGCTTGACTGCCGTATGCCGGGAATGGATGGATTTCAAGTAGCGGAGCATATAAAAAACGACCCGGCTCTCACAGGCATAATTATAATGATGATTACCTCCGATAACAGGTCGGGCGATACAATTAAGGCAAAGGAATTGGGAATAGCAAAATATATGATTAAGCCTATTAAGCAGTCGGAGTTAAAAGAGGCTATAACTTCAGTTATCGGAGAGAAAAAGGCCGTCGCTGAAGATATGGTGGTAAGACCAGCCGTTATTGAAGATGCCCGTTCCCTCAATATCCTTCTTGTCGAGGATTCAAAAGATAACCGTCTGCTTATAGAATCGTATCTTAAAAAGACATCCCATAAGATAGATATAGCCGAAAATGGCGAGATTGCAGTCGAGAAGTTTATATCGGGTGGGTATGACATCGTTCTTATGGATATTCAGATGCCTGTGATGGATGGATACACTGCCACCGGTATTATAAGAAATTGGGAGACGGAAAAGGGAGTAAAAGGCACACCTATAATTGCCCTGACTGCCCATGCGCTTAAAGAGGATGAGCAAAAGTGCCTCGATGCGGGCTGCACTGCACATTTGACAAAGCCTATAAAAAAAGCGAAGCTGATGGAGACAATACAGGAATATGCAAAGAGACAAAAACCTGATTAGCCACAGACTGATACAGACTTTTAACTGATTTTATTGCAAAATTATCAATGAAAAATTATCAATTAACAATAAAGGAAGGATTTAATTTTGAAATGCTATCCCCAATTGATGCTTTTGGGGATTTGCATTTTGCATTGAAGTCTGTATTAAGTCAGTGAAAGTCTGTGGTTAAAAGGATTTTCGAGAGGAGAGAATGAAGGGTAAAATTCTTGTAATAGACGATGAGGAGAATATCTTATCCGACTTTAAAGGTATTCTTGTCTCAAAAGGGCATGAGGTGGCTACTGCCAAAAATTATAACGAAGCCGTGACGATGCTCTCGGAAAGGAAATTCGACCTTATATTTACGGATATTATTCTGGAGGATATACCCGGTAAGGATGATAAGACAGGGATTGATATTTTGCGGGAGGTCAAAAAGAGAAATTTTAACAGTCCTGTGGTTCTGATTACCAAGGCGCCGAATATTGATACTGCTATTGACTCCCTTCGATTAGGGGCATTTGATTATGTCCCCAAGCCTGTAAAAGAGGATGTGCTTTTGTATGTTACAAAGAAGTCGCTGCTGTATAAGTCTCTGTTAGACGAAAGAGAGAGATACCGCTCTAATATCGAGGCAATATTCAGGA
Source organism: Nitrospinota bacterium (assembly GCA_016200365.1). Classification (GTDB taxonomy): domain Bacteria; phylum Nitrospinota; class Nitrospinia; order UBA9942; family UBA9942; genus JACQEW01. The sequence continues at coordinate 1,091 of JACQEW010000112.1, read as the reverse complement.
GTGTAAAAGATGCGATTATAACGGTTGACGACAAGCTGACAGTAATCGAGACCAACGAGGCAGCCGAAAACATCGAGGCAACTGAAAACATCTGCGGGATAACCCGCGATGCCGTTGGAAAGAGCTTAATCTCTCTTCCGAGAGATTGCAGCGGAAAATGTCTCGATGCTGTCAGGGAGACAATTGGCAAAAAAATCCCTGTCGAAGCATACCACATCGAATGCCGGCACAAGAATCGTCCTACGCAAATCGTAAATCTTACAACCTATCCCCTCATAAATAGTGCAGGAGTATTCTCGGGAGCGGTTTTAGTCGTAAAAGACGAGACAAGACTTGCCGTCCTTGAAAGCGCACTAAAAGAGAGAAGGCAGTTTCACAACATAATAGGCATTAGCGAGGGCATGCAGAAGATATACTCCCTCATCGAATCCCTATGCGATGTTCAGACAACAGTATTAATCACAGGGGAGAGCGGGACAGGGAAGGAGATGATTGCAGAGGCTCTGCACTACATAGGGGTCAGGGGCAGCAAGCCTCTGGTAAAGGTAAACTGCTCTGCATTATCCGAAGAACTGCTTGAAAGCGAATTATTCGGTCATGTAAAAGGAGCATTTACAGGAGCGGTAAAAGACAGGGGCGGCAGATTTCAGATGGCGGATGGAGGGACTATATTTCTTGACGAGATAGGGGACATATCTCCAAAGATACAGTTGAAGCTATTGAGAGTATTACAGGAGATGGAATTTGAGCGGGTGGGGGATTCAAATCCGATAAAGGTGGATGTTCGTATAGCAGCGGCAACAAATCAGGACTTAAAAGAGAAATTCAAGCTCGGAAAATTCATAGAAGACCTTTACTATCGTTTAAAAGTAGTGGAGATAAACCTGCCCTCATTGAGGGAGAGGCGGGAAGATATACCGCTGCTGACAAAGCACTTTATTGACAAATTCAACAAAAAGATTAAAAAGAATATAACAGGAATATCTGCGGATGTTGAGAAGCTCTTCATGGAGTATCACTGGCAGGGGAATATAAGAGAGCTTGAGCATACAATAGAGCATGCCTTTATACTGTGCCGGCAGAATACCATT
>JACQEW010000104.1 GCA_016200365.1 Nitrospinota bacterium | reverse complement strand
CTCTTACATCTTGTCTCTTGCCTCTTGTTCCATAATCTGCGAAAATCTGCGTAATCTGCGGATATATTTATTTAATCTACCTTTGAAATCTTCACCTTTGTTACCGCATCCATTTTGCTTGTCAAAATGTTTACCGGTGCGTTTTCAAAATTTACAGGAATAAACACAATCCCCTGCGGCGACTTATTGGTAACCTTACATTTAATAATAATACTGCCGTTCACCGATTCCACCTTTACCCTCTCCCCGTCATTTATCTTTAAATCTACCGCATCCGTACAGTTTATCTCAACCCTGCATTCAGTGGTCAGCATATTCATTGCCTGAGATTTCCTTGACAGTGTGCCGAGATGGAAAAAGGAGTTTCCTGTAATCAGGGTAAACCCCGTTAGAAAATTTGGAAGGGGCTTTAAACCCCTCCCAAATAATTTTTCTCTTTTTCCTAACTCCGCCCTGGCGGACGGAGCCTTTTCTAACGGGGTAAAGGGCATATTTTCTCCTTCTATTTCCATATCCTTCTGCCTGACAGCCTTAAATTCCTTCCCTGATGTTACCTGATATTTTGCCAATTGACCATCCTTTTTTATGTTTGAATAAGTCATGTCAGAATATGCCGGAACTGCTGCGGTTATCTCTTTAAAAATGTCTTCAGCAGTAGAATATTGAAATCCTGCCCCCATTATCTTGCCGAGCTCATTTATTATCTCCCAGTCCGTCTTTGATTCGCCTATCGGCTCGATCGCCTTGTTGAGCTTCTGAACCCTCCCCTCCATATTTGTAAATGTCCCTTCCCTCTCCGAAAAACTCGCACACGGGAGAATTACATCCGCTGACAGGGCTGTCTCTGTTAAAAACATATCCTGAACCACGATAAAGGCGACCTTTTTCAACGCATCTCTCACAAGGCTGTAATGGCGGAAGCGGACAACAGGGTCTTCTCCCATTACATATAATGCCTTTATCTTTCCATCCATCGCCATATCGAATATATCGGAATCAGAGGCAACCCCCATGTCATTGACCCCCTGTGAATTACAATATTCCCTGTAGAGCATCATCTTACCTTTTATAAGATGTGATAGATTCTGTAAGGCATGGACAATTTCCACTCCTGACGGATGACTGTATATCTCCCTGCCGATCAGAATTACAGGGGATTTCGACTTGCTCAATTTGAAAGCTGCTGTCTCGATCAAATCTGAGGGGACACCGCTCTTTGAAGACACATCTTCTATCTTTATCTCGTTTAAAGAAGATATAAAACCTTTAACATCTTCCCACTTACCCCCCAAACCGGAGCTTAATGTGCCTGAGCCTGCAATAGCTTTCACAATACCCGTTATAAGAGAAATTTCAGCGCCGTATTTGTAAATAATCCTATAATCCGGCGGCGGCTTGAAGCCTATATTCCTGCTGCTTCCTGTAATAAGGCATGTCTCATTATCCCTCATTGCCATTCTAATCATATTCCCTATCACTGGATTTTCTTCTGACAGGTCAGCGCCTATAGTAAATATGAGGTCTGCCTCTTTTATAAAGCTGAAATCTGACGGTTGATGGCTGATAGCTGACAGCTGATAGCCGATGGCTGTTATATTATTCGAGCCAAGAACGTTTCTAAAGAATTTCTGGAATAAATAATTATCTTCATTGGCAGCCCTTTCCGAGCCTATGCCTGCAATAGCCTCTCCTCCATAATTATTTTTAATCTCCTTAAATTTATCGCCTATCAATTTCAATGCCTCATCCCATGATGCAGGCATCAGCGTATCACCCTTTCTTATAAGCGGCGTCTTAATCCTCTCTTCGCTCTCTATAAACTGATACCCGAACTTGCCTCTGGCACAGAGGTTGCCGTTGTTTATGCCGATATTGTCATCGGAGGACACCCTGTATATCTTTCCTTTTCCCTGATAAAGACGCTCAGGGACAGGCTTAACATCGAGATATAAGGAGCATCCTGTCCCGCAGTAAGGACAGACAGTTCTCGTTTTTGTCAATTCCCAGCTTCTTGCCTGCAAGACAAGACCGCTGTTTAAAGCGCCTACAGGACATACTGCTATACACTGACCGCAGAAATCGCAGTCAAGGGGTTTTTCATCAACAGTATCTATAACGGATTTGAATCCCCTCTGGCTTATTTTATATGCAGAGACTCCCTGCACCTCATGGCATACCCTTATGCACCTCTCGCAGAGGACGCAAAGATTTGGGTCGTATCTTATAAGTCTCCAGTCGTATCTCTTCTCCCTCTTTACAGGCTCTGCCCTTAAATCCTGCCTCTTTACACCCAATTCGTAGGTCTTATTCTGAAGCTGGCACTCACCGCTCCGCTCACAGACAGTGCAGTCAACAGGATGGTTTACAAGCATAAGCTTTACCATCATCTGCCTTAGCTCTGTAAGCTTATCCGATTTCGTTGTAACGATCATCCCTTCCATAACAGGCAACTGACAGGATGTCATCGGCTCATCCGCCCCCTCCACTTCAACGAGGCATATCCTGCACGAGCCTATCGGATTGAGCTTTTCAAGATAACAGAGGGTCGGTATATAGATGCCGTTCTCCAGAGCAGCCTGAAAAACTGTCTTCTTATTATCCGCCGCTATTTTTTTACCATCAATTGTCAAATTTACTTTTTCCGACATAAATTATTTTCACCACAGAGATCGCAGAGG
>JACQEW010000107.1 GCA_016200365.1 Nitrospinota bacterium | reverse complement strand
CATGGGATATGCCCATACCTGAAAGATGCGGCCGTCAATTGTCATCTCAGAGAACTCCATTCTTCTGCTATTTCTTACATTTAAAACAGGACAGGTCTCTGCCATAATCTTACAATGATACACATCCTCACATTTTTTTCCTATTAAATCTCTAACAGGTAGGTTCATCAATTCTGCGAGAAATGAATTAGCCATCTTGATTTCACAATTAGTATCATGAAGTGAGACACAGTCATGGATGGAATCGAGGAGTGTTCTAAACTTCAAACGGCTCTCGATAATCATCTGCTCAAAAATCTCCCTTTCCCTTACATTCCTGAAAATGCCCTGTATTACCTTTTTATCCCCATATTGCACAACCGACCCTGTAATGTCCACAGGGATAATCGTTCTGTCCTTTCTTAATATCTTTCAATTTATGAATGTAACATGACCTGTTCTTATCCCCTCACTAAATGCCTTTAATATTCTCTCCCTACCATCCATGGGATGGATATCCCATGGGGTAAGTCCAATAAGCTCCTTACGGCTGTATCCTGTCAGTTCTTCTGCCTTCTTGTTTACATCAATAAACCTGCCGTCCGATGTATCGGCAATAATGATTGCATCACTGGCATTGTCAAAGAGGGCGCGGTATTTCTCCTCCTCCTTCTTTATTATTCCCCCATATTCAAGGAGCAAATCGCCTATTATCTCATCGTATTTTATCAACTCTTTTTCATCCATAGAAATATAAGGCTAAGAGGCAAAGAGGTTAAGAGGCTAAAAGGTTTAAAACCTTTTAACCTTTTCACCTTTTCACCTTTTTGCCTTTACCTTCCCGTGTCAATCATCTTTATCTCGCCATAATATGTTACAGGGACAGGCTCGGCAATCTTTGAAATTCTTAAAACCAAATCCCTTATCCTTTCGGCTGCTGTGATAATATTGTTTACATAGCCCTCCAGCTCTTTTCCATCCCGCCCCCCTGCCTTTATGCCGTCTAAAACCATTTCTGCCTCGCCGATAATAATTGTCAAAGGATTGTTTATCTCATGACTCAGGGTTATAGCAGTCTGATTCCACAGCTCAGCCCTTTTTGCCCTGACAAGCTCCGATTCCATTGACTTTATCCTGAGCTGGGTATTGACCCTCGCAATCAGCTCATCGGGCTCAAATGGCTTTAATATATAATCAGCCGCACCTTCGCCAAGCCCCTTCACCCTGTCTGCAATCTCTACCTTTGCAGTAAGCAGAATGACAGGAATATTTTTGGTTTTATCATCACCCTTTAATACTTTAAGCACTTCATAACCGTTCATACCCGGCATCATTATGTCCAGGAGTATTAAATCCGGGGGCTCTTTTTTAATCCATTCGAGCCCATCCTTCCCTGATAGAAAATGGACTGCGATTAAACCTTCCCTTTCCAGCTTTTCCTTTATAAGAAGGGCAATTGTTTTATCATCCTCTATGATGAATATTTTTTTATCCTTCAGGTAATCATAATAAGAGGGGCAAGGGGCAGGGGGCAAGGGGCAAGAGGCAAGACGAGATTTTTCGCTATCACTCAGAATGACATTACTTGACCCTTGACCCTTGACCCTTGAATCTTCTTTGGAATTGAAAATGTAAAGGTGCTGCCCCTGCCAAATTCACTCTCAACCCATATCTTCCCTCCATGCACCTCCACTATATATTTTGCAATATTAAGCCCAAGCCCGACACCTCCATATTCCCTCGTTACTGATCCCTCCACCTGCCTGAATCTGTCGAATACAATATCAAAATCCTTTTCTTTAATGCCTATCCCTGTATCCGAAACACTGACATAGATTTCATGCCCCTTATCCTCACTTGTAATGGTTATCTCCCCTCCATCAGGTGTATATTTAACTGCATTGCTCAGCAGATTCCATAAAACCTCAGCAATTCTTTTATTATCTATTGTTACAAAGGGGAGCTTTTTATCTAAATTTATTTTTAATTTATGCCCCTTTTCCGTAATCTGGGGCTGTAGAGAGGCTGCTGTTACTTCTATAATTCTGTTTATATCATCTTCGGCTCTCTCAAGCTCAAGTCTCCCTGCCTCTATCTTCGCCACATCTAACAAATCGCCGATGAGCTGGTCAAGTCTCATACCCTGTTCATGGATAATCTTGACAAATTCTTTTGCACCATCAGTTATATCTTTGCTCTCGATGAGGAATTTTGCAAAGCCGATAATCGAGGTCATCGGTGTTCTGAGCTCATGGCTTATATTTGCAAGAAATTCGGTCTTCAGGCGGTTTGCCGATTCTGCCTCTTCGGTCTTCTTTTTGAGCTGTGCAGTCTTTTCTTCAATCCTTTGCTCCAGTGAATCTTTAAGCTCTATTATCTCTCCGTAGAGTTTTGCCTTTGTTATAAGATGACCGACGATGTGTGAAAGGGTCAGAAACATCCCGGCATGCTCCATTTTTATAGCATCCGTATCCGGATGACTCAGGTTTATCACACCAAGCAGCTCCTCTTTTGAAAACAAAGGAAGGCACAGGATTGCTCCTATCTTTACATGGGTGGGTAATTCTTTAAATCTTATATCCTTTCTGACATCAGGGATGAACAGGGGGTCACGGGTTACTGCCACAGTCCCTGCAATACCCTCTCCTAATTTTATCCTTTTCTTTGCAGTCCCTCCGTTAAGCATATCTCCCCATCCCGATACTGCCCTCATCTCAAGGTATTCTCCCTTCTCATCGAGGAGCATAATCGAGCAGTTCTCAAATTCAAGGTCTTCCCTGAATGACCCGACAGCGATTTCGCATACCTCATCCACTGTCTTTGCTGTCAGTGACAGCTCTCCAATCCTTCGCACCACCGAAAGACTATTCAATCTCTTTTCAAATATATCGAGGGTCTCTTTGAGTCCGTTCCGATATATCCCCCTCTCTTTGTATAATTTTTCGTAGGATTCGAGGAGATTGTTTATTAAATCGGCAGTCTCTTTATCATCGGGGGAGAGTGAAGACAGGTCAACCCTGATATTCCTTTCCCCTCCCAGCGCCTGTTTAAGAGTTTCGTTAATGGATTTCATAATTTAATGTACAAGGAATTTTAATTATATTATGAACAACCCCCTGAATCCCCCTTTGATAAGGGGGACTAAAAAAATCCCCTTTAATAGAGGGAATGTTCCCCTTAATTCCCCCTTAATAAAGGGGGTTAGGGGGTTGTTTAATATAAAGAAGTGTTGCTGCCGAAGGCAGCCTAATTTAATAACCAAACAATGTTTAGACATTGGAATTTAGTTATTTCTATTCCCCTATCGTCAGGATATTTACAATATTCCCCTTCTCTGCCCGCACAAAAGAATACAGCTCAGAGAGGCTCACCTCGGTTAAATTAAGGGTCTTCAAGACCCTCTCATCAATCCTCGGTGTGTAATTGTCCCCTGCAAACCCAATCTTTTCCCTTTTTATAATATTATTTCCGAGATATACCACTGAAGGTAATTCTTTATTCTCTGCCGCTAACCACGGCGACCTGTGGTATTTGACCGAAAGGATGACTTCGGGCGGGAGATGCCATCTTTCGCAGAGCCACTCCCCGACAGTGATATGGTTTGTGCCGAATACCCTGTCCTCTGCAAAACATATAGAGCAGGCAGTATCTCTCGCCACATCAACCGCATCTTTATAGCGTTCCTGAAAGATGTCAATCATGGTCAGCTTGCCTATGTCATGGAGCAGACCTCCGATAAATGCCGTGTCAGGCTGTATACCAGAAACTTTTCTTGCGATTTTTTCCGATGCCATTGCAACCCCTATAGAATGGAGCCAGAGGTCTTTCATCTCTATGCCGCTCCCTTTATCCGAAAAGTTAGAAAAGATAGATGTGCCTATAGCAATATTTTTAACAGTGGTAAATCCTAACAACGAGACTGCATGGGATATTGAGGTAACCTTCTCACTGAGGCTGTAATAGGCGGAATTGGCAATACTCAAGACCTTCGAGGCGATTGCCTGGTCATTAGAGATAATCGCTTCCAATTTCACTGCCGATACATTCTCGTCCTCAAGCATCGTGAGGATATTATCGAGGATAATCGGAATAGTGGGGAGGTTTTTTATCTTCTGGGTCAATATTCTCAATTCATCCTGTTTCATAATATAGTATGCAGTAAGGAGTAAGCAGTGGGGAGAAAAAAATAGTAAGCAGCAGATTTTTTTTACTGCTTACTGCCTACTGCTTACTGCCTACTGTTTTCAAAGTCCTTCCTCTGCCTTTTCTATCATTACCTCCCAGGTATCGGCATCATCGGGAAATACAGCTCTTCCCATCTTAAAATTTATAAAAGAACCTGTTATGCCGAGAGAGGCAAATTTATGCGCAGCAATAATATCTGCAACCTTTTTCTCCACTACCTTTAAGCCCTCTTTTCCTGTAAGCGGAAGGATGAAAAATATCTTTGAAGGACCGAATCGGGCAATGCTGTCTATATCCCTGAATTTTACTTTAAGAATAGTAATAGCTTCCGTGATTGTCTCTTCGTGGAGGGGCTCATTTTCATTTCCCTTTAGAGACAGAGAGAGTATCAATATGGAAATGGGCTGTTTTGCCCTCTTTGCGAGAGAGATTTCAAGCTTCAGATAGGTGTAAAAATCGAATACGAATTTTTCTTCGCCAATCTTGAGATTGACGAGGTGCTCCTTTTCAAGAATCTTATTAATCTTTCCGATTAAAAGATCGGAGCCGCCCGATTTTATTACATAATCCGCACCTCCAGCCTTGAGCGCCTTTATTACCGTCCCCTTATCATCCATTGCACTGTTAAATATAATCGGGATGCCGGCAAAGGGGCTGCCCTTTAACGCAATTGCCGTCTGTATGCCGTCAATCTTCGGCATTGCAATATCGAGGATAATAAGGTCAATCTTATTTCTGTGGAATATCCCCCTTTCATTTCTTATCTCTTGCAGCAAAAACTCACCGCTCTCTGCTTCAAGGACCGAATACCCTTCCTTTTCCAGAGTCTTTACGAGCTGCATACGAACGAAATGGGAATCATCTACAATCAGTATGCACCCCTTCGATGTCTTATCCATAACTGATTTAAAAATTTATTTATTTTTTCTCTGTGTCCTCTGCGTCTCTGCGGTAAAAAATCAGGCGTATTTCTCCATTGTTATTACATTCCCCTTGCTATTATACCTTACATTATCCATAACACCCCTTATAAGAAAAATACCCCTCCCTTTCAGTTTCGACAGATTACCATTAATAACAGCGCCAAGATATGGAGAAGGGTCGAATCCACTGCCCTCATCTGCTATATCTGTCTCCAGCCTCTTGCAGGTGATATTTGCATCTATATCTACCCTCTTGTTTTTATCCATCCTGTTGCCGTGGATAATGGCATTTAAAACCGCCTCATAAATGGCATTTTTAAGATTTACATCAAATCTACCCCCATTATAACCTACAATCCTTGAAATCCCCTCTATCTGACTTATTACAGGCTCTATAAATTCTATTTTATTTAGTATACATACCTTGAACCTGTTCTCGATATGCTGTGCCAAAACCTCCGTATATGATGATTCCTTCTTTAATCTCACTGCCTTTTTAAGTATCGGCACAATCTCCTCCATATTCACAGGCTTTGTAATATAGTCAAAGGCGCCGTCTTTTAATGCCTTTACAGTAGTCTCCACGCTTCCATAAGCTGTAATAATAATAAAAGGAACCCTGCTGTTCAGTCTTTTTATCTCCTTCAGGAAGCCAAGTCCTGACATGCCGGGCATATTCAAATCCGAGAGGACAATATCGAATATATCCCCCTTGAATTTTTCTATCCCTTCATTTCCATTGCCGGCTGTAGCTATGCTGTACCCCTCCTGCTCCAATGCCTCACCGAATAGCTCCAGAATATCCCTCTCATCATCAACTAAAAGAATTTTTTGTTTGTCCATAAAAATCACACTCCTTTGGTAGCCGCAGGCTTTAGCCTGCGTAATAACGCACCCATAAAGGGTGCGGCTACCTACTTTTCCAGTGCCTTTTTTACTGCACTCAAGACCCTTTCCTCTTCAAAGGGCTTTACAATAAAGTCCGATGCGCCGAGCCTTATCGTCTCAAGCAGAGCCTTTCTCTGGTCAACTGCCGAAATGACAACAACCTTTGCTTTCTTGTCTATATTCTTTATCTCACGCAGGGATTCTATGCCGCCCATATTTGTCATTAGTTTAAAGAGCTCCACTGCCTTATCCCCATCCTCTGCCTCTCCAACGACTTCATACCCGTAAGGCTCGAGTATTCCTTTCAGCATCATGCGCATGAATACCGCATCATCTACTATTAATATCTTTTTTGCCATGACTCCTCCTTTATAGAACGCTGATGACGCTGATTTTACGGATTTACACAGATTTTTTTTAAAATCTTTCCCATATCCGTGCCAATCAGCTAAATCAGTGTTATCAGCGTTCTATTTTACAAGACATTCCCTTATCCTCTCCTTCAATTCCTCCGGATTATATGGTTTTGTTAGAAAATCATCCGCCCTGCTTCTTAATGCCTCCACTGCATATTCAAAGGATTTGTGAGCCGTTACTATAATCACCTTTACATCCCTCTTTTCTTTTTTAACGATTTTCATGAACTCTATCCCGTTCATATTAGGCATCCTTATATCGAGGAGTATTAAGTCTATCGGAAACCTGTTCATCTGAACCTTTGCCTCCATGCCGTCGGATGCCAGAAATGTCCTGTAGCCCTCTCCTTCTATAAAAGACCTGAGAAGCTCAAGCTGATTCTTTTCGTCATCCACAATAAGTATATTCCCCTTTTTCTCAGGGCTAAAGCCCTTAGCAGCAGCGCCGCATCTGCTGATAACCCATCTCTCTAAATCTTCCCTGCTGTCAAAGATATTTAATTTCTCCCGTATATTTGAAATCTGAAAAAGGCTTAACAGGCGGTTCGTTACATTCAACAGATAAAGTCCTCCCCCTTTTCCCTCTGCCGTCGCCGATACAGAAAGAAACATTCCTATAGCCTGGGCGCATAGACAATCGGTTTTGCTCCCAAAATCTATGGCAATATTGTAATTTTCATTGCCGATGAGCGACTCTATCCTGCCGGCAAGGTCATTAACATTTGCCGTAGTTATATTCTCTCTGGGAATCAGGGTAACTATGCCGTTATTTCTAACAAGGTCTATTTTCATAACAAATAAAGGGTTCAAGGGGTCAAGGGGTCAAGGGGTCAGAAAAAACTATAAACTAATCCCTTGAATCTTTTCCTTCTAATGACTTAATGAGCGCCTTGAGCATTCTTTCAACCTCACCTATATTCTCCCGCAGCTTCTTTATATCCTCTGTTTTAATATAGCCTAAATCGAAAGATAGCTGAATTTGAGTATCCAACTCACAGTTTGAACCATAAGCTATATATAGAGAATGGATGTATTCTAAAGTTGTTTTTCTACCATATCCTTCTGCTATGTTAGAAGGAATCGATACCGCCGATCTTCTTATTTGCGATGTCAAACCATATTTTTCCTCTAATGGAAAATCCTTTGTAATTTTATAAATGTCTAAGCATAGTTGATAAGATTTCTGCCAAACCTTTAAGTCCTTGTAGTTTTTTAGCATTTTTCTTGACCCCTTGAATCCTTGACCCCCTGACCCCTTTTTTAAATCACTATCGTTTCTCTCCCATGACTCTGTATAGTCATCCTTCCTGTTGCTATATCAAACTGAACATTCCTGCCGTAGTTCCTTCCAGTGTCGGCAGCAGTCAGCCTTATACCTTCCATATTAAGTCTCTCCCTTACAGCCTCTGCATTCTTTAAGCCTATCTCAAGGAGATAATTTATCTTCTTGCCTGTATCAAACATCTTTGCCCCGCCTGCTATCTTTGCAGCGAGGCTGCTCCTCGATATGCCCCTTGAAGTCATTTTCCTTATCAGCTCCGCTATAGCAGTATCAGCATACTTTGCAGTATTCGGGTCGCCGTTGTTATTTACAGGCAGCATAATATGGGCGAGCCCGCCAGTCTTCCCTGGTGGCTGTTCATAAATAGCAATCCCTATACATGAGCCGAGAGTAGTCTGCAATACAGCAGGAGCTTCAGCCATTTTCAAATCAGCCATTCCGACACGAATAATCATAAGAATTAAGAGTTAAGAGTGATGAGTGAAGAGTTATAAGAGCTGGAATTTTAAATTTTTAACTCTTCATTCTTAACTCTTAACTCCTTCCCTCCCTTCTATCTTTTCCAACAATATATTCAATGATTCGGGAGAAGGGAGTATAAAGAAATAACCGTCAACTTTTGTATTCACCTCATAAAATTCTGTATTAAACAATAGGGCATAGTCTGCAACAGGTGCATACTCCATAACAGCCATTTCAAGTATCGCCCCTGCATAGTCATGTATAAATACAGGAGGGGTAGATGAAATAGCTATGTCCAGATGAGCTACGAGGGAATTTAAAAATGCAGTAACCACTATATTCCCTGTCTCTTCCATTATTGACCTATCCACAGCATCAAACCCATTATCCCCTAAATCTCCCCTGCCCCCCTTTAGTAAAGGGGGGTTTGAGGGGATTATAGTTTTTTTTATCATCTTTTCTATAAGACGTCCGGCGCTGTCCTCAGAAAATATAAGAACAGTATTACCTGTAATATCACCGGTCATTCTCAATAGAACACTTACAACCATTTTATCCCCTTCACCTATAGTCTTTACTATATCGCTGAATGGAATAAGGGATACATCTGTAACTTCAAGCCTTGCCTTTTCTTTAAGCCATCGTGAGAAGGCAAGATTTGCATTCTCTCCACCCTTTGTCGCTATGATTCTTAATTCATTCATCTGCCTGTCTGTTATCGCCGGAATAAACATTTTTACCCCCCCCTTAAATTAAGGCTAAGAGGCTAAAAGGCGAAAAGGTAAAGAGGTTTAAAACCTTTTAACCTCTTAACCTCTTTGCCTTTTCACCTTTTAATCTGCCTCTGTCCTCTCTATCAATGCAGGTATATCCAGTATCAGAGAAATCTCGCCATTGCCCAATATTGATGCCCCTGAAATTCCTACAACATTGCTAAAATGGTCTCCGAGTGATTTTATTACCACATCCTGCTCACCTAATAGAGAATCTACAACTATGCCGATATGTTTATCCTGTGAGCCTACAATAACGGTGGTAACAATGTCTAATTCCCCCTCATCCCCCGATAAATACTTCGGGGGCAGGCTCTGACCCTCTCCCCTAAGGGGAGAGGATTGAGGCGAAGTGTCCTGCCCTCGAATGCTTTTATCGGGGTTTAAGAGTTCTTGCAAAGGCACAACAGTTAAGACCTTCCCGCGAAGTTTCACAGTATCATTGGCATCGAGCCTGTGAACCTCATTTCTCTTAAATCGGACAATCTCCCTGACAGATTCTAACGGGATAGAATATACATCCTCCCTCACCTTTGATAAAAGCGCGGGGACTATTGCAAGGGTAAGAGGTAATTTTATGATAAACTTCGTCCCTTTTCCCTTCCCTGTAACTATATCCACCTGTCCACCCAACCCGTCTATCTTTTGTTTAACCACATCGAGCCCGACTCCCCTGCCTGATATATCCGTAATCTTTGCCGCAGTGCTGAATCCGGGAAGGAATATAAAATCTATCAGCTCTTTCTCCGTCATCTTTGATACCTTCTCAGGCTCGGATAGACCTTTTTCAAGAACCTTTTTCCTTATTGTATCTACATCTATCCCCCTGCCGTCATCCGATGACTCTATACAGATGTAATTGCCGCTCCTCGATGCGTCCAGCTTTAATACCGCCGCCCTGTTCTTGCCTGCCCTTTCCCTCTCCTCTGCCGGCTCTATGCCGTGGTCAACTGCATTCCTGACCATGTGGGTGAGAGGGTCGCCCAATTCATCTATAACCTTTTTATCAAGCTCGGTCTCCTCTCCCAAAATCTCCAGCCTGACTTCTTTACCCCTGTCCTTTGCCAGATCCCTCACAACCCTTTCAAATTTGTGAAAGAGCTGTCCGACAGGCACCATCCGCGATTCCATTACCCCGTTTTGTATCCCCATAGTAAGCCTTCCAAGATTATTTATCTCTTCCATAAAATCGAGGAGGAGGGACTTCTTCCTGTAGAGGCTCTTTATCTCCATTTCAAGCTCTGATATAAAAAGCTCTAAGTCCTTAGTTCCGTTAGCGCCTGAGCCCTGCAATCTTGTCCCGTTATGTATTAAAACGGGATTGGAAGACATGGCTTTAAGCCTCCCGAGGCTTGAGTTGATATTATCGAGGAGGGAAAATATCCTCTGATGGTTGAATATATCCTTCATGTGCATGCCGAATTGATTTATCCTCGCCTTTGATATAACAAGCTCTCCTGTAAGATTCATGAGATTATCGAGTTTTGATGTATCTACCCTTATAGTTTGACTGCCTGATGATACCTGCCCTATGTCAGATGCCCTCCTCCCTGCACCACTTGAATCCCTCTTGTCTGAGGATTGAGCCAGGAGGTCGGGGTTCGGGGTTCTGGGTTCGGGGTTCGAAGTTAATTCTGCATTTGTAAACGGTTCTATATTTATCGTTTCAACCATATCCACATCCACCGCCTTTCTTATAACTGTATCTTCTTCTTTTGTTGAAACCAAAATCGCCAGACGATTAACCTTTGCATTGCCTTCCTGCTCCCTGTTTAAAGCATTCAGGGACAAGTTTTCAAAGTCCGGCTCGCATTTTATTATGCTTCCAATCTCCTCCAGATTATTCTTTATCAGGAATGCCCTTTCAAAGCCCATAGTCGTCTTATCTTGTAAAAACCCATTTACTTTAAAGACTTTTAATCCCTTTTCAATCGCCTCTCTGACCAGACTCTTATGGTATTCATTCAACTCTATTTGAATCGTCTTTTTCTCCAGAGATGTTTCCGGGACAGAGCAGTTCTTATCCTCATCCGTTTCTATAAATTTTTTCATCCCCTCCTTTATGCCTGTTATCTCTATAACCGGGTTCTTCTCCACTTTTATATTCTCTACACTGCTGTGAAAGAAATCTGCCATCTTTAAAAGGACATCTATTACCTCTCCGCTGATTGACAGTTTCCTATCTCTGAGCC
>JACQEW010000106.1 GCA_016200365.1 Nitrospinota bacterium | reverse complement strand
TGAAAAAGGGGGGGCAGGGGGGATTGTAGCAGAATTCCCCTTTCCTGCTTCAGAGGAGGCTCTGTTCTGGGGTGAGGAGGAGAAGATTATCAGTGTCACAAAGTATATCAAGAGATTGAGGGAAGCCCCTGCCATCGCCACAGTTATAACATCGGAGCAGATAAGGAATATGGGTGCGATGGATTTGATGGATGTATTAAACCCGAAAAATGCGTGAAGGTAGCCGCACCCTTTACGGGTGCGTTACTTACCGATAATTTATTCGCATTTTAAGTGCATTAAATCGCAGGCTAAAGCCTGCGGCTACCAGGGTTTTTAAAATTCACGCATTATTTGGGTTAAAGGTTGTGCATAGATTAGGGTTTTAATAATTGCTTATTTAAAGGAAAGGAGGATAAATATGCAAGATACATTGAGGAAGGTTGTTAAGGATATGATTGATTCTACTCCAGAGGAAAAACTAAAAGAAGTTTTTGAGGTATTGGAAAATATGGTAGTCAGGGAAGACATGGAGGGATAGCTTTAGAGAATAAAAGGGACATTCATTATAATGAGGCTATTATCTTTAGAAACGAGATTAAAGAGAAAAAATATAGACCTTACACCAGCAACTTCATCCTTGATGAGACTTATACCTTGTTATTAGCTAATGTTGGATACAAAAAGACAATTGACTTTGCTAAAAAGATATGGATATTGAAAAATAACGGACTGCTTCATATTATTCAAGTCTCTGAGGAAATAGAGAACTGTGCATGGTCAATCTTTGAAAAATTCAATAGAGATAAGTTGTGGTCATATACAGACTGCACAACAAAAGCGATAATGGAGATGTTGAATATAAATGAGGTTTTTACATTTGACAGAGACTTTGAACAGATGGGATTCGTAAAGAAACCATGATTTTAAAGATAAACTGTGATTAGGAATTTTTTGTTTATAAAAAATTTTAAAAAAGGAGGGTGTTTTATGAGTTATGCATTAAAGGTATATGAGGTATTTAGGGGTGATGAGGAAAAGGCAAAGGTTCTGGCTGAGGCATTTGCAAAACTGGAGGAGAGATATTTTCATGTAGAAAATGTTGCCACAGTTCAGGATCTTAAGAATGAGGGCTTGAGGCTTGAGAAGGAGATAGAGAAGGTAAGGCTGGAGATTAGAGAGACAGAATTGAGGCTGACAAAGGAGATAGAGAAGGTAAGGCTTGATTTGACAAAAGAGATAGAGAAGGTAAGGTTGGAGATTAAAGAGACAGAATTGAAGCTGACAAAGGAGATTATGGAATCAAAGCAGAGTATTTTGAGGTGGTTATTTGGATTCTGGATAACACAGGCAACATTTGTAATCGGTGTTATCTGGGTGCTTTTAAAGGTTCAGTAATAAAAGGAGGGTGTTTTATGAGAAAAATGTTTTTTGTATTATTAGCAGTCTTTGTAGTGCGAGCCCTGAATCCAGTTCAGGGTAGCCTCGCTTATGCTCAGGAAAAGATAGCAGAATTCCCCTTCCCTGCTTCAGAGGAGGCAATGTTTTGGGGGGAGGAGGAGAAGATTATCAGCGCAACAAAATATATCAAGAGATTGAGGGAAGCCCCTGCCATCGCCACAGTCATAACATCGGAGCAAATAAGGAATATGGGTGCAAGGAATCTGCTGGATGTATTAAAGACTGTGCCGGGTTTTGAAATAACTACAAGCGATATTGGAAGAAAGGCGATTCATGTTAGAGGGATTAAGACCGTCGCATCAGAGAAGATAAGGCTTATGCTGGATGGACACGAGGTGAACGAGCCTACAACTGCGGGGCTTGCCTGGTCTTTCGATAATATGCCCATCGAGAATATCAAAAGAATAGAGGTTATAAGGGGACCAGGATCTGCACTTTATGGCACAAACGCATTCCTTGCAGTTATAAATATAGTTACCGAAGATGTCGGCGATATAGAGGGCACGAGGCTATCTGTAAGCGGAGGGAGTTTTAATACGCAGAAATATAATATCATTTCAGGCTACCGTCTCGGTGATTTAAACATAATAGGGTCAATGAATTTCTATGATACAGGAGGAGAGAGGTTGAGAGTGGAGAGTGACAGTATTGGAAATTCTGGCAGCACACTGGATTATGAGAGGAGATTTGACGGAGACCTTAAGCTTATTTTCAAGGATTTTGTCTTAAAGGGAAAGTATATATCGGCAAAGAGGGGACCATATATAGGTATTGGAGATGCATTAAACGACGAGTCTGAAATAACCACCGTACAATATTTTGGGGAATTAGGTTATATCCACTCCTATGAGCATGTTGATGTTGTTGCAAAAGTATATCTGGATGAATTTGACTGGGATGCATTCTGGGAGGTCTATCCAGAGGGTTTTAAGTTGGCCGGTGTTATTCCTTTTCCAGATGGTTTCCTTGGACATCCATATCTTAAAGAAGGTAAGACAGGAGCCGAGGTGCAGTTTGATTTCATTCCAATCGAGAAAAATAAGGCATCATTCGGATTTGCTTATGAAGGTATAAGACAGTACGATGTAAGACGGGAGGATAATTATGACCCCTTTACTTTTCTCCCCCTGGGTTTTATGCGGGATAATACATCCTATGGGAACTGGAATCAGAATAGGGAGAGATATGTAAGGGCAATCTATTTTCAAGATGCCCATACTATAAGCGATGCCATAGAGATAACTGCCGGTGCACGGTATGACGACTACAGTGATTTCGGAAATACTACAAATATAAGAGGAGGGATGGTTTATAAGTTTTCAAGAGATGGAGAATTTAAGCTCCTATATGGCGAGGCATTCAGGGCGCCTGTATTTGAGGAGATGTATATAATCAATAATCCTGCTATTCTTGGAAATGAGAAGCTGAAGGCAGAGAAGATCAGGACTTATGAGGGAGGCTTAGGGTTTCGCCTTTTTGATAAACTTAATGCCGGCATAAATTACTTCTACAGTGATATCAGCGACTTGATTCAGCAAGTTGCACAACCTTCAGGCGCCAAAAAATATGAGAATACAACAGGCGCTACTGCATCCGGCATAGAAGCGGAATTGAAAGGGAGGTTGAACGATAATTCTTATGCCTTTGCAAATTATACATATCAGGAATCTCAATATAAGGATACAAATGAAAAGATTCCAGATGTGGCTAAACATAAAGGCAACATCGGCTTAAATATCGGACTCTCAAAGTTTATCTCTATTAATGCAAATGCACTTCTCATAGGTCCGAGGGGAAGGACATCGGGTGATACGAGAGGTGAGACAAAGGGCTATACAGTAACAAACCTGACAATCATCGGAAAGGATTTCTATAAAGGTTTGGAGATAAGAGGCTCTGCATATAACATCTTCAATGAAAACTATATAGACCCTTCACCAAAGGGGACAGTCCCCGGAGATTTTCCAAGGGCAGGGATAAATTTTATTGCCGAGGCTGCTTATCAATTTTAAGATGTCCAGTATTGTCATTGTAGATTCCATCTCCTGCCTCAATGAATCCAATAACGGCGATGTAGTGGTATGCGGGTCACACGGAAGCATATCTGCTGCCGAGTATGTTGTTAACCGTTTTAGATTAAACGGTATTATTGTCAATGATGCTGGAAAGGGAAAAGAGAATGCAGGCATAGCAGGTCTTCAAGTATATGAAAGGATAGGAATCCCTGCTGCCGCTGTGGATACATTTACAGCAATGATCGGTAATGGATTGGATAATTACGAATGCGGTATAATCTCTGCGGTAAATAATCTGGCAGGAGACTGCGGTGTAAGAGTTGGAATGTCTGCAAAAGATGCTGCATTAATGATGTTTAATAGGGAAACAATAAAAAATGTATAGGTCAGGGATTATCGGCACAGGCTCTTATTTGCCTGAAAAAAGAGAGACTATAGAGGATTTTTTAAAAAAGGGGGCAGCAAGGGAAATAATAGAGAAATGGGGTGTTTTTGAGCACAGGGTTATGGGAGAAGGTGAAACAGTTACCGATATGGAGGCTAAGGCTGCAAAGGTTGCAATTGAAAGGGCAGGACTTAAGCCTGCCGACATTGAATTGATAATAGGGATTACGGCATTATCGGAGGAGGTTAATCCGCAAAATGTATGTTTAACACAATATAAGATTGGAGCAGTAAATGCCGCATCATTTCAACTTGATCTCTCGTGCTGCGGTGCAATTCCAGCGATGGCAGTGGCAAATAATTTTATTGCCCTGGGACAATATAAATATATCCTCCTTGTAGCATCTTGCAACTTGACTCAGGTATCCGACGATACCGACCCGGCGAGTTTTGTGGTTCTTGGGGATGGTGCATCGGCTATTATTATGAGTCCGGCAGAGGATGATAGAGGGGTAATCTCCTTTGATTTAGCGACAAACGGGAGATTTTTTGGCAACTGTGGCATCAAGGTTAAGAGACCGAAATATTTCGGTGGACGATCCTCTTATATTAATCCCCCCTCAGAAAGACTTTTATTTTTTATTGATTATGATGAAAAAAACCCAAGTTCTGCATTAAATAGATACCTTATAAAATCAGTCCCCGAATCTGTTAAGAGGGCATTAAAGAAGGCAAATTTAAGAGCAGATGACATAGACTGGCTCATCCCACATCAGAATGTTACCCCTTTAAGTGGAAAGTGGATTGAACTATTGGGGATAACAAAGGAAAAGGCTTGCTTGACAAATCATAAATATGGCAACATGAGCGCCGCTAATATCTGGGTAAATCTCGATGAGGCTGTTCAAGAGGATAAAATTAAGGATGGCGATATTGTTGCCTTTGCTGGACAGGGGTCTGGGTTTCATGTTGGATCCATAGTTATAAGGTGGGGGAAGTTATGACTGCCAAAGAGCGGTTCCGGCAAGATTTTGAAGAAGGCTTTGAGGGAGAGGTTTTGGGGAGAGAAGGAGAGGAAGTTTTAAGATAATTGTCATTTTTTGAAACCTATAACCTTGCTTTTACATTTGTTACGCTTGACTTAAAGGCAAATTGGAAGCACTATAGAGATAACTTTGAAAGGGAGATGAAAAAATGACAAAAGATGAGGTTATGAAAAAGAATTTAGATTTATATGCTGAATGGATGAAGTATATTTTTGAATATCCTGATGTGCTTGACAGAATCCCTAAAGGAGCAGTTCTTGTGATACTTCCAGAGGATGATATGGAATTGTATGAAGAAAACTATAAGATTCTGACCGAAAATAAGAATAAAGGGATACCTGTGTTTGTGGTTAAAATGAAGATGCCGAAGCCGCAGATATCGAATATTGAGATTATTGCAGCATGATTTTAAAACACCTATCGGATGAATCTATGCTGGAGGGATATTTTTTCAGGAAAATGTTTTATAAGACTGCCGAGATAAGGGCATCTATCCACAATCTATTCGATAAAAAATATGCAGACCCGGCGCCAAAGGGTAAAGGGGTTACAAACGATTTCCCAAGGGCGGGGATAGAGTTTATGCTTGAGGCAAGTTACGGGTTTTAATCTTTTTTGATGGAGGATTTTATGAGTTATGCACTAAAGATATATGAGGTGTTTAAGGATGATGAGGAAAGGGCGAAGGTTTTATCGGAGGCATTTGCAAAACTGGAGGATAGATATTTTCATGTAGAAAATGTTGCCACAGTTCAGGATCTTAAGAATGAGGGCTTGAGGCTTGAGAAGGAGATAGAGAAGGTAAGG
>JACQEW010000105.1 GCA_016200365.1 Nitrospinota bacterium | reverse complement strand
GATAGACAATATCTGCGCCATACTGGATAACAACGGTTTGCAGATAGACGGACCAAACAAAGAGATTATGAATATTGACCCTGTTTCAGATAAATGGAGAGCCTTTGGATGGCATGTAATAGAAATAAACGGACATGAAATGAATGAGATTATTGCAGCGCTCGATGATGCGGAGAAGATTAAAGGCAAGCCCACGATGATTATCGCCCACACTGTAAAAGGCAAGGGTGTATCATTTATGGAAAACAAGGTAGAGTATCACGGCGTAGCTCCGACAAGGGATGAATATGAGAGGGCAATGAAGGAACTGGGGGCAAATTAAATTTTACTGCAAAACCTTTTTCTTCACTTCCGTTAATTTTTCTTTTGCCCTGTTTCAAAATTTTAAAGGAACAAAAGAAAACTTAAAAAGTCGTTCAGAAAAAGTTTTGCAGTATTATCAATTTTGGAGGAATATTTAATTGAGCAAGATGCTTGGGGCAAGGGATGTCTACGGGGATGTCCTGATAGAGCTTGGGACTGTGAATAAGGATATAGTGGTTCTCGATGCTGATTTGGCAAGCTCTACGAGGACATCTAAATTTGCAAAGAAATTCCCCGATAGATTTTTTAACATGGGTGTATCCGAGCAGGATATGATGGGAACGGCTGCGGGTTTAGCCTCTGCCGGGAAAATTCCTTTTTGCAGCACCTTTGCCGTATTTGCCACAGGGAGGGCATGGGAGCAGATAAGACAGTCTATCTGTCTCCCTAAATTAAATGTAAAGATAGTTGCCACCCATGGAGGAATAACTGTCGGCGAAGATGGGGCATCGCATCATTCCACTGAAGATATTGCCTTGATGCGGGTGCTTCCGAATATGACCGTTATTGTCCCCGCAGACGGTTACGAGGCAGGCGCTGCTATAAGGACGGCAGTAAAATATAACGGTCCTGTATATATAAGATTATCGAGAGAAAAGTTTCCTGTTATCTATCCTGAAACCCATGAGTTTGAAATAGGCAAGGCAAATGTCTTTCGAGATGGAGAAGATGTTACCATTATAGCCGCAGGCTTGATGGCTCATGCGGCTATGGAGGCAGCGGATGATTTAAGGAAGGACGGGCTGAGCGCCGGCATTATAAATATGTCAACGATAAAGCCTATTGACAGCAATGCTATATTAACTGCTGCGAGAAAAAGCGGCGCAATAGTTACAGTTGAAGAACACTCCATAATCGGAGGACTCGGCAGCGCTGTGGCTGAGGTGATTTCGGAAAACGAGCCTGTCCTTTTGAAGAGGATAGGCATAAATGATAAATTCGGCATGTCAGGGAGACCTGCCGAATTGCTGGAGCATTACGGATTGACAAAGGATGCTATAAAAAAGGCGGTTTATAACATCGTAGAAAAAAAAGGCATAGTGTCAGGGAGTAATCTTCTTACTAATCCCTAATCCCTAATCCCTAACCCCTAATCTATGATTCAGCTTTATCATGTCCACAAAAACTACGGCAACTATCAGGCGCTGGTAGATGTCAGCCTGAAGGTGGAAAAGGGAGAATTTTTGTATATAACAGGACCCAGCGGCGCAGGGAAAACCACCCTTCTCAATATTGTCTTCTGCGGAGTAAAAGCGGACCATGGACAGATACTTGTAGGCGGAAAGAATATCCTTAAATTAAATGATTCCGATATACCTTATTACAGGAGGGAGATAGGCGTAGTATTTCAGGATTTTAAACTGCTCCCCCGGAAAACTGTATACGAAAACATCGCCTTTGCACAAAGGGTAATAGGAGTAAGCAGTAAGGAAATCAAGAGAAAAGTCTGGGCTGCACTTAAGATGGTAGGATTGAGCCATAAAAAAGACCTCCTCCCCCCAAGGCTTTCAGGAGGGGAACAGCAGAGGGTTTCGATAGCAAGGGCTCTCATAAACGAGCCTTCAATAATATTGGCTGACGAGCCGACAGGTAACCTCGATTACGACATCTCTATGGAGATAATGAAGCTCTTTGAAGACGCCAGTGCGAAAGGCGCCACGGTAATCGTCGCCACCCACAACAGAGAGATACTCAAAACCTTTCCCCATAAGGTGGTTAAACTAAATCGGGGGAAGGTGGTCGAAGAATAAAAAAACATTTTAAAACCCGTTATAAAATTATATTGCAAAAAACGACGGATTATAGCTATACTACTTAAAAATATATATTGCGGCCCCATCGTCTAGCGGCCTAGGACGCTGGCCTCTCACGCCGGAAACACGGGTTCGAAACCCGTTGGGGCCATTACAATAAAAGTGTAAGTGTAAGTGTAAGTGTAAGTGTAAGTGTGTAAGTTATTTCCCTTTCACTTACACTTTCACTTGCACTTACACTATGAAATCCAGTTTTCATTCCAATCTTATAAACAGCCCTTTCGATGACCCCTGTCTTTATATCAGGATACTGAGGGAAAACAGGGCGATACTTTTCGACCTCGGAAGCAATTACTCCTTAGAGCCTTCAAAGCTGTTAAAGGTATCCGATATCTTTGTCTCCCATACCCATATAGACCACTTTATCGGATTCGACAATATACTCCGCTTATTCCTCGGCAGGGAAAAGATGCTGAGGGTCTTCGGTCCGCCGGGAATAATATCCAATGTCGAAGGCAAGCTTCGTGCATACACATGGAATCTTGTAGGGGATTATCCCTTTGTCCTGGAGGTAAAGGAGGTTTCAGGGGATAGGATTAAATCGGCAAGATTTGTCTGCAGAGATAAATTTAGAAGGGAGGATATTACAGTAGATAGTCCTTTTAAATGTGTATTAATGAATGAGCAGCTCTTTAAAATAAGTGCCGTACATCTTGACCATCTTATACCTTCTATGGCGTTTTCATTTTCAGAAGACTTTCATATAAATATAAAAAAGGACGCCCTTTTGAAATATGGACTCCATGTGGGACAGTGGCTTGGCGAGCTCAAAAAACATATACGGGAAGGCAAGCCGGATGATTTTAAAATCGAAGCCCCGTCAGGAGACGGAAAAAAGATATTCAGATTGAATGACCTGAAAAATGATATTGTATTAATCAGCAAAGGACAAAAAATCGCCTATGTATCGGATGTAATTTATAGTAATGAAAATATCGAAAAAATAATATCCCTTGCGGAAGGAGCGGATATTTTTTACTGTGAGGCAACTTTTTTAGAGGAAGATATAGAAAGGGCAAGAGAAAAATACCACCTCACTGCGCGGCAGGCAGGCGAGCTGGCAAGGAGGGCTGGGGTAAAGAGACTGGAGATATTCCACTTTTCGCCGCGATATAAATACAGGGAAGAACTGCTCTACAGGGAGGCAATGGCTGAATTCGGCAAGGTCTAAATTATGCACCGTTTTTTTGTAGACAGAGAATCAATTATAAATAACCGTGTGAAAATAACCGGTGATGATGCAAAGCAAATCAGGAAGGTTCTCCGTATGAAGGAAGGGAAAGAGATAGCTGTTTTAGATGGAATGGGATGGGAATACAGGGTGCAATTGGATGAGATTGAAAAAGGGTATGTATCGGGAGAGATAAAATCTAAGGATTTTAAGATTGAAGATTCAAAGATAAAAATTATACTCGGTCAGGGGATTCCAAAGGGAGATAAGATGGATTTTATTGTCCAGAAGGCGACAGAGCTTGGCGCCCATAAGATAATCCCTCTGAGACTGGAAAGGTGCATTGTCAGAATAAAAGATAAAGACTCAGGAAAAATAAAGAGGTGGCAGAGGATTGCAAAGGAATCTGCCGAGCAGTCCATGAGAAGATTTATCCCTTCGATTCATGAGATATTCGATTTAGAGCAATTTTGCAATAAATATAAAGATACGGATTTAAAGATAGTCTTCTATGAGGAGGAGAAAAAAAGGGGATTAAAAGACTTGCTAAATAAGAAAATAGAGGTTAAATCAATATCAATTATTGTAGGACCTGAAGGAGGTTTAAGCAGGGAAGAGGTAGAGATAGCCGATTCTTATGGATTTGTCTCGGCAGGATTGGGGCAAAGGATTTTAAGGACAGACACAGTAGCATTAACTGCATTAAGCATATTGCAATTTTTATACGGAGATTTGGGAAATATTCGTGAATAGACTCCAAAATTCCAATCACTACAAATTACCCAAAATAACGATTCGCTTTAATGCCTTGTAATATCAAAAACCGCTCAAAGATTAATTTATAGAGCCTTTCTTTTGTTTCCATCCCTTCAAAATCTGCTACATGATATAAGCAATTATAATATATATCGTCTTTCATTATTTACTTTTTTTACTTTTGTTTGACTCAATGCTAAAGGATATGTTATCTCTATAAAAGGTATATTATTTAAGAGGAGGTATTTGTGAGCAAGATTCAGAGGGCTTTAATAAGCGTTTCAAAAAAGGATGGACTGGTAGATTTTGCAAAGGGGCTGCATGAGATGGGGATAGAGATACTATCCACCGGCGGGACTGCAAAGTTGTTAAAGGATAACGGGATTGAGGTAATTCAGGTCTCCGACCATACAGGCTTTCCTGAGATAATGGACGGCAGGGTAAAAACCCTTCATCCGCTTATTCACGGCGGAATACTGGGAATACGGGATAATGAAAAACATATAAAAGAGATGAAGAAGCATGGGATAAAACCTATAGATATGGTTGTGGTAAATCTTTATCCATTTGAGGAGACGGTATCGAAGAAGGATGTAACTCTCGATGATGCAATAGAGAATATTGATATTGGCGGGCCGTCAATGCTTCGCTCATCTGCAAAGAATTTTCAGGATGTGGCGGTTGTAGTTGACCCGGATGATTATGAGGAGATATTGGCTGAAATAAAAGAGAGCGAAGGGGCTGTTAGCTATGATACAAAAATGAGGCTCTCTGTTAAGGCATTTAAACATACATCGAGATATGACAGCCTCATTTCAAAATATCTGGAGCAAAAGGTTAAGGGAGAGGGTTTCCCCTCTTTGCTGAATCTGCAATTTGAGAAGGTAACGGATTTACGATACGGTGAGAACCCTCATCAGAATGCGGCATTTTACGAAAATACCGGACTGAATAAGGGCGCACTCTCAAAGGCAAAACAGCTTCACGGGAAAGAGCTTTCCTACAACAATATCCTCGACCTCAATGCAGCGCTGGAGCTTGTCAGGGAGTTTGATAAAACAGCCGCAGTAATTATAAAGCATACAAACCCATGCGGCGCCGCACTCGGCGAACCCCTTGCCTCAGCCTATAAAAAGGCGAGGGATACAGACCCGTTATCGGCATTTGGCGGGATAATCGGATTAAACAGGGTTGTGGATGAGGAGACGGCAAAGGAGATTGCCTCAACTTTCATCGAGGCTGTCATTGCCCCGGATTACGATGATTCTGCACTTGCCATATTAAAGGAAAAGAAAAACATAAGGCTTCTTAAACTAAAAAGTTTTATTGCGAGGCAGGAAAATGAATATGACCTGCGGAGCGTTTGCGGAGGGCTGTTATTGCAGGATAAAGATTCTATTACACTGATTGAGGAGAATCTGAAAGTTGTAACAAACAGGCAGCCGAAAGATATGGAATGGGCTGCCCTCAGATTCGCATGGAAGGTGGCAAAGCATGTGAAATCCAATGCAATCATTTATGCCACAGATACGGAAACTGTTGGTATAGGCGCGGGACAGATGAGCCGGGTGGATTCTTCCAGGCTTGCTGCCATGAAGGCGAATAAGCCCTTGCAGGGGACAGTAATGGCGTCGGATGCATTCTTCCCGTTCAGGGACAGCGTAGATGAGGCAGCGAAGGTCGGTATAACAGCAATCATCCAGCCCGGAGGCTCAGTAAAGGATGAAGAAGTTATCGCAGCAGCCAATGAGCATAATATTGCCATCGTCTTTACAGGAATACGGCATTTCAGACACTGAAATCAGGAATTTCAGACAAACCCTATTTCATGTTACTGATGCTCTGTGATTGGTATTACCAATAAGAAGAATACGATAGAGAACCACACATCCCTTCTCAGTATGAGGAAGATGATTGCAGAGATAAACCATACTTATAATTCATTTGATATTATTTAGCATATAGATGTCCCGCATCATGTTTTCCGATAGGTTCTGGTAGCATCGCTCAAACTCCTGCCTAAACAGCAGGGCATCATTCACTGCCCACTCGGCAAATTTGTGTCTTTCTCCTTCGCAGGTAAAGGTGTTTTTAAAAAGCTCTGTATTGTTTGTCAAATTTACGAGCCTTGCCTTGAGTATCATATACAGAGACAGGTCGGGATTAATTTTCCCCTCACCCTTCAAACCGAATTGCTTTACGGTAATCTCGTGGACTGTAACAATACCCTTTTCTTTCAGGTTACTATAATCCGGAAGCTCGCCGTCAACAGAAGGACCATACCCTTCTGCAAGGGTAAATTGGAATTTCGTCTTTTCCTGAACCGTCTTTAAGAAACGGTCGCGTATTGTTTCTTGAGTCTTAATTTCTGTAATAGCCTTTTTGATAATCGCCTCTCTTTCGTTTACATCCTTTGCCGAATCTGCCATAACTGCGCCAGCCACTGCCCCGACCGGTGCAAGTAAAATCCCGAGCACTGCGCCTTCACCGCTGGAACCTTTACCTCCTGCCTCAAGTGTTGCTCCAGCCCCTGCCCCAGCTCCAGCCAGAGCGCCCTTTGCAGGGGTTTGAAGCTCTAACTTTGGGATAAAGCGTGCTGAGACTACGCCTATAACTCCCAGACGAGATTTCAATTGCTCGGATTGTTCGGGTGTCATAGGCATAGCACGATG